>JBOIGK010000473.1:0-4220 GCA_050742695.1 Advenella sp.
GATCCCAGCAGATGACGGGTATTATCTCCTTTGAGCGGCTCAATCTTGATGACATCGGCGCCCAGGTCAGCCAGGATCAGGCCACAAGTAGGCCCCATCACCATGTGCGTAAACTCAATGACCTTCAGCCCCGCATAGGGCAATGTTTTTTCTGTCATATCACACTTGTTGTTCAAAGGTTAAAGGCACGCCGGCTTCAGCCACCATGCCATACACGGCTTCTTGAGGAACGCCGGCTTTGAGCGGCTCTCTGGCGCCGATCAGTTTTGCGATATTGATGCCGGTATCAATGCCCATGGCCTCGAACATGAAAACCAGATCTTCGGTAACCACATTGCCGGACGCACCAGGCGCATAAGGACAACCGCCGAGCCCGCCCAGCGACGCATCAAAGGTGCGCACTCCGACATCATAGGCAGCCAGATTGTTGGCCATGCCCAGCCCGCGCGTGTTGTGCATATGGGCCGCGCCACATTTGTCGCCTATTTCTGCAAAGACACGCCTGAAAAGTCGCCGCACCTGGGCCGGATTCGCATACCCGGTGGTGTCGGACAGCCCGGTTTCGTCAGCGCCGGCGGCCACCAATTGGGACGAGAGCCTGACCACATCGTCTTCACTCACTGCTCCCTGGATCGTGCAACCGAATGCCGTCGATATGCCTGCCTCTATTTTCACGTTGGGTGCTATCTCGTTGCGCAGCGCCACGATTTCACGCACTTCCTGCACCATTTGCTGCCGCGTTTTTCTCACATTGGCCAGTGAATGCGCCTCGCTGGCAGACACCGGCAACGTCAGCTTATGCGCCCCCGCCTGCAACGCGTTCCGGGCGCCCCGCAGGTTCGGCACCAGCGCCATGACTGTCAGGTCGGCGTAACGAAGCGCATAACGGACGACCTCGGGCGCATCGGCCATTTGCGGCAGCAATGTTGCAGGCACGAACGAGCACACTTCGATTTCGCGAATGCCCGCTTCATAGAGCGCATCGATCAGTTTGAATTTATATTCGGTCGGCATGATGCTCTTGATGCTCTGCAGTCCATCGCGCATCCCCACTTCACTGATCAACACCCGTTCGGGAAGTGTCTGGTTCATACTTTCTCCTATATTCTATCTTATAGAACAATATTCTATTAAATAGAATATTAAAACAGAAATGACAGGCGCGTCAACACGCAATCGCAAATGTGATCGGCTTGCGCGGCAAAAGGAATATGCGAAGAAAGGCAAAATCAACCTCGATGGGTCGCCTTGCGTAAAGAAGCTACAGATACTGGCTCTGTCTTAACTTGACAAACACGGTCAGGCTGTTTCAAACATAAAACGACCTAAGAGAGTCTTAGCCATGATCAGATGATGATTGAAAGTCGTGGCCATCGCTGGCTGAACCGTTTGGATTGCACACGATGCAGATAAGTTGAAGCACTCGCCCGGCGCGGGTTGTGCCTCACCCGCATCTCAAATAGGTCAGTCAATCCATATGGCGCTATCACGTTCAATGAACCGTCATACGCCATACATACGCCAACGCAGGTAGCAAACTCAGGCCATGTCGCCAGGCCGTCTTCCAGGGAGGCCAGAGGTGGCACCACCAGGCCCAAGGTGTTTGCGAACCAGTGATGCACATGGGCCTGATTTGTTACTTCCCAACTGACTGTCGGAATCAGCAGATGTAGTCGCTCCTGCATGTCGGACTCGTGTTCAGAAGGTACTTCTGCATCAAAGTACGCCACGTCTATATCATTCGACTTTACCGGCCGGACAAAACCGTGGAGGAAATCCCACACCGTGGAACGGATGGCGCCAGCGCCAATACACCAGGAAGACAATCCAAGCGACCTGACCGCCTGCAGGGCCTCCATCAATCGTTCAGAGGAGGTAACGATACTGATAAGCTGCTGCTCGTAGTCTGCTTCAACGGTTGATTTCATTTGTCCATGGTTGGCAGTTTGCCACAAATCATACATGGCGGTCACGGCAAGCAATCGTCTACCTGAATATCCAAATTTTTCAATCTTTGATATAGCCGAACTTTTTGCTTAATGCCATGGCCGCTTGCAGCACCTCGTCTCTGAAAGAGGGTTTCAGACGGGACGAGGGCATGGTCAGCGTCAATGCCCCCACAAATTCATGATGCGCATTGAACACAGCCGCGGAAACACCCGCCAGATCAGGCATGCGATCGCCGTCCAGCACAATGACGCCGTCGTGTCGGATCTGGTCGTACAGTTTGCCTTTAGCGCCGGTGAAGGCCTGTAGCACACGCGCGCCAGACCCTTTATCCAACGGCAACACATCACCTTCACGGGTTCGGTAACTGATCGGCAATGGCGAATTGACCCGATGCAGACACAGCCGACTATTGCCGCTGATGACGTGATACGAAGCGCTTTCCTGGGTTTTTTCAACCAGCGCGCGCAGCACCGGGATAATGACATCGGCCTGGGAAAACGCCGAATTGTATACGCCGTACAGCCGCACGACGCCTTCACCCAGGCCATAGCGTCCGTCATCGGACTTATGCACCATGCCGTAGTGCTCCAGCGAGGCCAGCAGCCGCAGGATCGTGCTCTTGTACATGCGCGTGCGATCCGCCAGCTCCACCAGCGAAAGATATCCGTCGTTTTTGCGAAACACAGTCAGCAGCGACAGGGCGCGATCCACCGCCGCAACGCCGCCCGAAGCCGGGTTCTCATCAGCGACCGATAATGTTGACGCTTTTCTTGGCACAATCCACCTCTTGATTCGATGAGGGTATTTTATAGTGGATTGGACAAATGTCAGTGCAATTGGCAAGCCCTCTGCAATTGCGTCAAATGCCAAATAATGCATGAGCGTCAATCTGCCAGACGTGACACTGCCATCTTACAAACTAACAAAAAATTCAGGAAGCCTTCCCTTTCATCGCGCAGATCGGCGCCCGCTTTGCCTGTCGTGCTCGCGCCCGCCGCAACTGCTGCGTGCCGGAGAACCCGGCCAGTTGCAGACCATGCGCATCCGGGCGCTCAATGTCGCTGATCTGCGCCAGTGTGTACAGACGTACGGCTTCGATATAGTCTCGCGCCGACATGCCCAATTGCTGCCTGAAAATTCTCAATAATTGGCGCGGGCTGACATGGGCAATGGCTGCAAGTGTGACACTGTCCCATGGTGCAGCAGGGTCTGCCTCGATGGCATCCTGAACCCGAAGCAACGCCTTGTGTTGATGATGGCGGTATTGCAATAACGGGGAGATTTCCGGTTCCTGCCGGTGACGCCGCCGGGTGACACGCATCGATTGCGCCGCCGCGCTGGCAATGCCCTCTCCCGCAACAGTGGAAACACAATGCAAGGCCAGATCAATGCCGGCCGTGATACCGGCACTCGAGAGCAGATTGCCGTCGTCCACATACAGCCGATTGCGCAGTACCTGCGCCTGCGGAGCCAGACGCGCCAGTTCGTCCAGAAAATCATGATGTGTCGTCAACGCTCTACCCGACGCCAGCCCCGCATCAGCAAGTAGTAATGCCCCCGCACAGATTGTCAGCAGAGCACAGCCGGAATCGGCATGTGCATCGAATAACTCAACATATCGGGTGAGCCATGCGCGTGCTGTGAGCCAGACCGGATCATGATGAATGATGTTCGCAGTCGGTCCGCTACGACCGGATAGCACCAGCCAGACAGGTCCGCGTTTGCGCAGTTCACCCAGGTCCGGCAGCGGTGCGATGTCGTCAAACGCCAGTCCCACAGAGGACATGATCGTACGCTCGGGTGAAATAAACTGAAGCGCAAACTGTGCTGGCTTACCCCTTGCCTCAAGGTGTTGATTGGCCAGACGAAATACTTCGGCCGGGCCAGCCACATCCATGATCAACGTGCCCGGCAGAAGCAGAAAACAGACAGAGATCATGTTGCTGCCATGCCCCGACACGTATCCCCAATCAGGTCGTGAACGTAAGCAATGCTGGCGAAGCGTTGGTTCAGGACCGTCTCGGTCCGGCGATGAATATCGTCTGCGCTCATGGGGAGTCCATCCGGTGAAATCATATCGAATGTCAGCGTTGCGTCGGTCACAAACGTCACGCAAAAGCCCTCATCAGACAGATGCCGCGTGGTTGTTTCGCAACACTGCTCGGTCCGGATTCCGGCGATCATCACATTCGTGATGCCCCGATCGCGTAACCAGCCAAGCAGTTGTGTCCCGACCAGCGCGCTGTGTTTCTGCTTTTTTACCACCAGTG
>JBOIGK010000474.1:0-2333 GCA_050742695.1 Advenella sp.
GGCCGTGGCCATCCTGCATGAAGCAGGCATCCCCAAAGAAGCGGTGCAACTGCTGCCGGGTGCAGGCGAAACCGTGGGTGACCAGCTCGTATCGCACCCGGACATTCGCGGCGTCATGTTTACCGGCTCCACCGAAGTGGCCCGCATTATTGCCGGCAAACTAGCCGGCCGCCTGGACAACCATGGCCATCCGATCCCGCTGATCGCCGAGACCGGGGGGCAGAACGCCCTGATTGTAGACTCCTCTGCCCTGGCAGAACAGGTTGTCTATGATGTGCTCAACTCCGCGTTTGATTCGGCCGGTCAGCGCTGCTCGGCCCTGCGTGTACTGTGTATTCAGGAAGACGCAGCCGATCACGTACTGACCATGATCAAGGGCGCCATGAAGGAATTATCTGTAGGCTGCCCCGATCTGCTGTCTACCGATGTGGGTCCGGTCATCGACACGCAGGCGCGCCAGATCATCGAACGCCATATACTCAAAATGCGCCAGTCGGGACATGCGGTGGAACAGCTGCCAATGGACGCGTCCACTGAAAAAGGCACTTTTGTCTCACCGGCAATCATCGAACTCAATGACATCAGCGAGCTGGAGCGTGAAGTATTCGGCCCTGTACTGCACGTTGTGCGCTACAAGCGACAGGAGCTCGACGCACTGGTCGACAAAATCAATGCGACCGGCTATGGTCTGACCTTCGGCATCCACTCGCGCATCGATGAGACCATCGCCCGCGTCAGCAACCGTATCCATGCCGGTAATATTTATGTCAACCGTAATATCGTGGGCGCTGTGGTAGGGGTTCAGCCTTTCGGCGGCCAGGGTTTGTCGGGAACCGGCCCCAAAGCGGGCGGCCCTCTGTACCTGTATCGCCTGCTCTCGCAGGGCAACGACGATATGCCAAGAGGCATTGATCTGCCGGGCATCAATCCTGCCGGCACGCTCTTGCCCGGCCCCACCGGAGAGACCAATGTGTATCGTCTGGTGCCGCGAGGCACGGTGCTGGCCTGGCCTGCGTCAATTGAAGGCGCACGCCTGCAACTGGAGCAAATTCTTGAAACCGGCAACCAGGCCTTGTTTGTGGACACACCTTCAGTACGGGAGTGGATCGGCGCGGTATCAAATGCTGACAACCGTCAGCGCATTGAATTTATTGCCGAAGAGCGGATAGACGATGCGGTCCTGGATGGGGCGTTGTTCGAAGGCGATGGCGACACTCTGCGCCGTTTGAACTTGCAACTGGCCGCAAAAAAAGGGCCGATTGTTATTGCCCAGGGCCTGCAAACCGATGAAATCGCGCAGGGGCATCGCTATGCCATCAGCGGCCTGGTGCACGAACAAAGTATCAGCACCAATACCGCAGCGGCAGGCGGCAATGCGAGCCTGATGACAATCGCTTAGTGGTTGCTGCAGAACCGGAGCAGTGGGCAAAACCTGCGGTCCCGCCGCACTGGGCCGCAGGGCGGCCGTTTGGTCCGGCGCCCCATTCTGCTTTCAAAATTCTGCCCTGGCGTTAGCCGCCAGCACCTGCCGCGGCGGGCGGGCGCTGCCCCGCCTTATCCGGTTCAGCGCCGGGCGCCGTCGGGGCGGCCTCATCAACGGGCGGCGGTTCCGGATTCGGTGAGGCCGGTACGCCGGACTGTGGAACGGCAGTCGGATCACTGGCCGGTGGCAATGTCGGCCCGCGTTTGATATCGGCATTGGCGATGGTAATCAGATCCTGACCGATTCTCTCGGACCAGTTCTGCAGCACTCCAGCCGCCACACTTTTGAATGCCGCCTTCTGCTGATCAGTCAACCTTGTCACTTGTACACCCGCCTGTTCCAGCTGACCAACCGTTTCATCCACTGCCTGAGCTGCTGCCTGAGACGTCAGAATTGGCGCCGTTTCGCTCATGGCCTGCTCGGCTGCTTCGCGCACGCGTTGCTGGTCGTCACGCGACCAGTTATTCCAGACATTTTTATTGACCGCGATAAAGATCGGCTCTGCCGGATAGTCCCACACCGTCAGGTATTTCTGACCCATTTCATTGAACTTGAAACCGGTAAACACCGATAGCGGATTATCCTGGCCATCAATGGCCTTTTTCTGCAACGCATCGGGCACCCCGGTCAGATTCAGTTGCACCGGCGCGGCGCCCAGGGCTTTGAAAAAGTCCATGAACAGCGGCAAACCAATCACACGAATACGCATGCCCTTCAAATCGGCAGGCACCTGCACAGGCCGCAGCGCATTGCTTAGCTGACGATAGCCCGATGTGCCCCAGGCCAGGGTCACAATGCCCGCCTTGTCCATATTGTCACGCACCAGGTTGCCCAGGTCACCGCGAATCAG
>JBOIGK010000475.1:0-5024 GCA_050742695.1 Advenella sp.
GTCGGGACCGACGCCGGCCAGCGCAACGCTGGCCGCCACGTTCAGATTGGCCGGAAATCCTGCTGCAGCTTCGCGGGCAGTACCGGAAAAAAGCATGGTCGGTTCCTTGAACGTCATCACATCGATATTCTGCGCTTTTAGAAATGGCGCGCCGGCAAAGCCCTTGAGCGGCTTGCGCGAGGTCATCCGGACCGATTCAATCTTGCCTTCGGCGGCACCCAGAATGGCATCCAGGCCGACAATGGCGCCCGATGGAATGAGAATTTGCCCGTTATGGGCTTTGGCCAGTTCCACCAACTCGGGATGCGCCAGTAGCGCGCCACTGCTTAAACAGATGACCTTTTTTCCTTTTTCCAGAAATGGGGTGGCAATCCGCGGCAGCAGCTGCGCCGGTGCGCATTCAATCACAATATCACAGCAGGCCTGCATGTCATCGAGAAGGACAAACTGCGGCGCAGGCGTGTCGTTCCAGGCGAATGCTGGTGGCGTGCCCGGGTCCCTGACGCCTATGGCGGCAAGCTGCACGCCTTCAACGCCATTGAGCAAGTGGGTTGCGATAGACCGGCCGATTGCACCGAAGCCTGCTATTCCAATACGTAAGTCTTGCATCTGTCATGTTCCTGTTTATTACGATAATGAATCCGGTCTTTGTACCGGGTGGCATCCATTCTAGGAGAGAGCGGAGCGCAGGACAAACAGTTTGTAGTGGTGCAGCATATGGCATGCGGCCGGTATGTCAGGGTCACTCCATTAATTGAACCAGCTTCCAGGTATCCAGGAAGGCATTGACATGTGTGATTTTGCCATCGGCCATGGTCAGGTGCCAGGCGTAGCTGTTTTCATAGGGTTGGCCGGTTTTTGCAGTGGCCACGCCATCCCAAATGACCATTACCTGATCTGCCTGGGCCACAATGTGCTTTACCTCAGGTGTAATCGGAGTGGCAAGCCTTGCGGTGATCGGACGGACCGCCTGTTCGATAAACGAATCGCGTGATCGATAGGTATCCGACACAGGACTATATCCGGCCACTGTCCATTGCGCATCTTCTGTCAGCAGGTCAAAAACACTGCCCTGGCCCTGTTTCCAGGCCTGGAACGCTTGCTGGACAATGGCGGTATTGACCGTTTCAGTGGTTTCACCAGTGGTGGATGCGCTGGCGGGAAAGTAAGGGGAGACGACCATCACGGCAACGTATGCAATGGCTTTAACCCGATTTTTCATATTCATAAATAGATCCTTATTGTGGCGCGTACGCCGATGGAAAATGAAGGAGAATGTATCTCCGGCGGAACGTTCAGTCCCGTTCGCTGCCCCTGTCCGGCAGTGAATGACCGCGGTAGTCATGCAGAGCGTACGCGGATTGGTGTCGGATATCAGTGTCACAAACTACACGCTTGCGGTTGGGCGGACAACGATTTCGCTCGTATCGATAGCGTCCGGCTGGTTGATGACATGAGCAATCGCTACGGCGATCGCCTCCGGTTTAAGCGCAACTTGCCGATAGCTTTGCATGGCGATGGCCGCTGCTGTGTCGGTAATGGTGTTGGCCAGCTCCGATTCGACCACGCCCGGATAAACGCAGGTGACGCGAATTTTGTCGTTCTCCTGCCGCAGTCCGTCTGAAAGCGCGCGTACCGCGTATTTGGTAGCGCAGTAAACGGCTGCTGTTGGCACTACCTGGAGCCCGCCGATGGACGAAATGTTGATGATTTGTCCGCCATTTTGTTCCCGCATGGTCGGCAGCACCGAGGCAACGCCATAGAGTACGCCCCGCAAGTTAACGTCGACCATACGGTCCCACTCATCAATTTTCAGGGCGGCCATGGGCGACAGGGGCATTACCCCTGCATTATTGATCATCACATCAATGCGGCCGTAGCTACTGATCGCAAAGTCGGCGAACGCCTGTGCGTCTTGTTGCCGCGTGACGTCCAGGGTGCGATATACGACCTGGCCACCGGTTGCGCAGATAGCTTGTGTCAGCGTTTCCAGTCTGTCGGTGCGGCGCGCGCCAATGACTAGTCTGTGTCCCTGGGCAGCCAGCAAACGGGCGCTGGCCTCGCCGATGCCGCTGCTGGCCCCGGTAAGCAGTATGACTTTGCTGTGTTCTGGTTTATTTGTCACTCTGGTTTCCTTACAGTAATAGGGCGTGCGTCCTTGCCGGCTAGGTCTAAGGGAGCACATCCCGATAGAGTGAATGCTAAAGGCAATGGCAAAGTACGCTAAGACCTGATCGTCTTGGGTTCTTGCCTATTTCTATTTCAATGAGAATTTTGGAGCAAAATAGTATGCTGCTGGTAGACTATTCCTGTTGAAACCTCCGGCTGCATCAATCGCGCTCTGAACTTTTTACCAGGAACGACTATGTCCCCCCAGCAAATGCGTATGGTTGAACTGATCAAGCGACTCGCACCGTGTGAGGGCTACACCCAGTCACTGCTCGATGGCGTCACCTTTATGCGATCCAATCGTCCGCTTGCAACCACGCAGGCGCTGTACGAACCAAGTATCGTGATCGTGATTCAGGGACGTAAGCGTGGTGTTCACGGGGGCAATTTGTACGTTTACGACGCCCAGCACTATCTGGTGCTGTCGGTACCGTTGCCGTTTTCCACCGAAACCGAGGCCAGCGAAGCCGAGCCTATGCTTGGGGTCGTGCTGCGTATAGACACAACAACGACGGCAGATATTGCAATCGCCATTGATGATGGTGTGCCGCCTTCCAGCAGTAAACCTGTTTCCATGTATGCGACCCGTATGGAAGAAAAACTCCAGGATGCGACGTTGCGTCTGCTTGAAGCGCTGAATTCACCGGTCGAAGCTCGGGTTCTGGCGCCGGCGATACTACGCGAAATTACGTTCCGTGTGCTGACTGGCGATCAGGGGAGTTCATTGCTTGCGGCACTTCGGCAAGGCGGCCATTTCGGGCGGATTGCCAAGGTACTCAGGAAAATCCATATTCATTATGCGTCTGATCTCACTGTCGCTGCGCTGGCAGATGAAGCAAGTTTGAGTGTTCCAGCTTTCCATGTGCACTTTAAAGCCATAACCATGAATTCGCCAATTCAGTACATAAAGGCAATTCGTCTGCACAACGCACGCCTGATGATGGCTCGCAAAGGCATGAGTGCGGCCAGCGCCTCGGAGCAGGTCGGCTATGAAAGTGCGTCGCAGTTTAGCCGTGAGTTCAAGAGACTGTTTGGCCGCAGCCCGACACAGGAACTGCAGCACTTGAAGCAAATCCTGTCGATGGCAGCCCCGGTGTTGCATCCGCCAGAACGCTCACATAGCCAGGGCCATCTGTAATTCCTATGGGTCAACTGTGGTCACTCATGCAAATAGGCGTTGGCCACGTGCGTGCTGCAAATGCTTGAAATTCTGCGGTCGAACGTGCGCAGCTCGGCGCCCGAAACTGGCGGTGTTACGACAGTGCGCGTACAAAGGCGACAATGGCATCGGTGGTTGCCTCCGGCTTGTCGCGATGCGGGGAATGGCGGCAGTCGTCGATCACATACAGCTTGGCGTCGGCCGCAAGCTGGGCGATATGCTCGATCTGGGCCAGCGACCCGTATTCGTCTTCTCGCCCCTGGATAGCCAGGATCGGGCATCGGATGAGCGCCACGTCATCTTCAATATTCCATTGCCGGAATGCGGGCGAGAGCCAGACGTTATTCCATCCCCAGAAGGCCGAATCGACATCGTCATGATAGCGTTGCAGTTTGTCCGGCAGATTGCTATTCAGATAGGCAGTGCGGGCCAGTGCGATATTTCTCACGGTGGCCTCTTCGACAAACAGGTGCGGGGCCAGCACCGCCGTGGCACGGATGCGGTCAGGAAAAGCGGCGGCGTACAGCAACGCGATTGAGGCGCCGTCGCTATGCCCGATTAAAATAGGCTGGTCAGCGCGCGTGTCTATGCCAAGCGCGCTGAAAAAAGCCGGCAGAAACTGCTGTGCCTGGATGTGCATGAAGTCTGGCAACCACTGTTCCTGGGCTGGACGGGGCGTGGATTTTCCGTAGCCGTAACGCGAAAAAATCAGACCGCGGCAATCGAGTAGCCGGCACAGATTTGCGGGCCAGTCTTTCCACATCGCGACCGAACCCAGGCCCTCGTGCAGGAAGACCAGAAGCGGCCGGTCAAGCCTATCGGGCTGAATCAACTGATATTCGATAGCCGCTGTTATTTCGCCATATGAAACGTTCGTCAGTTGTGTGTCAGCCATTTTCAGAATAAGTGTGAGTTTGCGGTTGTGGGTACGAAGTTTAAGTAAAATAGCCGGTTGCGGGCAGTTGTCTGGTCGTGCACCAGTTATTCGCACCTACGTCAGTTTATCAAGTCAGACGCTGCATTTATAGAGGGGCATACAGCTTTTGCTGCATTTGTGCCGTTCACAATAAGGTTAGTTAAATGAAATTCGCGGAATTCCAGCCGGGTATGGTCTTTGAACAGGGACCCCGGCATTTGACCGAAGAAGAAATCATTCGCTTCGCCGAAGCCTATGACCCACAATGGTTTCACGTTAATCCGGAACGGGCCAAGGCCGGTCCTTGGAAAGGCCTGATCGCCAGTGGCTGGCACACCTGTGGGATCGCCATGAAAATGGCCGTAGAGGCGGCGCTGGAAGGCTCCGAATCGTTTGCTTCGCCTGGCCTGGACAGTGTCAAATGGCTCAAGCCTGTGCGGCCCGGCGATGACCTGTTCTGGAAAGGCGTGGTCAAGGCCAAGCGGATATCCAACACCCGGGAAGGGCTCGGTATTTTGCTCTGGAGCTGGGAAGTGACCAACCAGAAAAATGAAACCGTGCTGGAACTTGATGCCACCAGTCTTTTTGATATTTCCGAGAGTATGGAAAAAGACGACGAATAATCTATCGAAAATTTAATGGCTGGCGATCATGTAACCTGCCGTTGGATATTCAGTCTCACAGCACTAAATTAAAAAGCCAGCATGCGGTACCCGATGCTGGCTTTTGTCTGACCTGATGTGTCCTGCGGATGCTGTGAACTACAGCATCCTTTTCGAT
>JBOIGK010000476.1:0-2119 GCA_050742695.1 Advenella sp.
GCCTGGAGCTGGTTATCGAGGCCGTGCGGCAGGTGCGTGGTACGTCCACCAGTCAGGCCGATCGAAGCGATATTGCATTGGTGATTGGCGGGCCCATGGTCACGCCTGCAAGTAACTTGTTATTGGGTTCGGAGACTGTGCTGTGAATAATAAACCTGAAAATACATACTATTTACCTGCCGGCCTTCCCATTCCGGTCTCAGAGCCTGATGGATTATCAGAGCCTTTCTGGTCCGGTCTCAAAATGGAGCGACTGCGGATTCAACATTGCTCACATTGTCACACCTGGCAATTTGGGCCCGAATGGCTGTGTCACCACTGTCGTCGCTTCGATCCGGAATGGCAAGATATCGAACCGAAAGGGAAAATTTACAGTTGGGAACGGGTATGGCATCCGTCTCATGATGCTCTGAAAAATCACGGTCCCTATATTGCCATCTTGGTAGAGTTGCCTCAAGCGGGTAATGTGCGGGTGATCGGAAATCTGCTGGGCGACCCGATGCAAGAGGTCGTCATTGGTGCGCAAGTGGTTGGCGTATTTGAACACCATCATGATGCTAAGCCAGCCTACTCTCTGTTGCAATGGCGATGTAAGGAAAGCTGACAGCATGGTTCTCGAGACGGATGTACAGCGCGAAGAACAAGATGAGTCCGATCTCATTGTCATCGGTGCAGGGGCAGGGGGCATGACAGCGGCGTTGGTTGCCGCACTGCATGGATTAAAGGTGACGCTTTGCGAAGCGACTGATCAGGTTGGTGGCACCACGGCAGCTTCGGCCGGTACGATCTGGGTTCCCGGGAACCATCAGAGCAGGCATATTGGCTTAAATGATACCCCGGAAAAAGGGCGTGATTATCTGGACGCAATACTTGGGAGCGAGGACCCGCATGGGCGGCGTCGCGCCTATTTGGATACCGCTGACCAAGCCATTGCATTTCTTGAGTCCTACTCAGAAGTAAAGTTTGTGCCTGCGGGGATTCATCCTGACTATCTTCCGTTTTCAGGTGCAGCAATATCCGGTCGTGCCCTGGGGCCTGCCCAGTTCGATGGACGACGTCTGGGAGGGGACTTTAACCGCATCCGCCCGCCCATGCAGGAAATGATGATTTTCGGGGGGATGATGGCAGGCAAAGCAGATATCAAGGCACTGATTGGCCGTTATCGTTCCTGGCGCAATTTTCTGTATTCGGTAAAATTGGTAACTCGCTATGGTATGGACCGCCTGATGTACCAACGAGGAACTCGGCTGGTTCTGGGAAATGCCCTGGTCGCTCGTCTGTACTACAGCCTGCGCCAGACTGGCGTACAAATTCGGTTCAGAACCACGTTACATGAGCTTGTTCGAAAAGATGGAGTGGTAACGGGCGCAATCGTCGACACCGATGGTGTTTCGCTGTCATTGCGAGCCAAAATTGGTGTGGTGCTTGCCACCGGCGGCATCGGACATCACCAAGCGCTGCGTTCCTCCCTGTCTCCCGGTAATCTTCAGTTCTCGTCGTTGGCGTTCGAGCGAAACCGGGGCGACGGTATTATGACCGCAAGGCACATAGGCGCAAAACTGGATCGGCACAAGAACAGTTTTTTTTGGCAGCCTGTTTCATGTGTACCTACAAAAGAGGGGCGCACCAGATTGTTCCCACATCTCTATCTGGATCGCACCAAACCAGGCATTATTGCAGTCGATAGCGCCGGCAAGCGGTTTGTCAATGAGGCTGCATCGTATCACCATTTTGTGGAAGCAATGCTGGTTCGTAATGAATCAATCAATAGCATTCCCTGCTATTTCATCTGTGATTCCTTGTTTGTACAGTCATACGGATTAGGTATCATTCCGCCAGGAACACGTTCTCTTGGGCGGTATGTAGACGCTGAGTACATCAAGACAGATTTGAGTCTTTCCGGGTTAGCCAGAAAAATTGGAGTAGATCCGCAGGGCCTCATGGAGAGCGTAGAGAAAAACAATCACTATGCTATTACTGGGCAAGATCCCGAATTCGGTAAAGGCAGCGTTGCACTCAATACGTTCAATGGTGATCCGAAGAACAAGCCCAACCCGTGTCTGGGTCGGATTCTTTCCTCTCCGTTTTGCGCGCTTGCAATATGGCCGGCGGATGCCGC
>JBOIGK010000477.1:0-1600 GCA_050742695.1 Advenella sp.
GTACCAGGCTGGGTGAACCAAAGTGACGAAGGCGCCGGCATCGGCGGCGCGCCGGGCAATGGTCGCACCGTCTTCCCCCTCGCGCGTGGGTTCAAAATCATAGGGCAGGCCAATGGCGGTAATATGCCACAGCGCGCTGTTTTCCGTACGCGGCACGTGCAGTTCGGCGGCGGCCAGTGGCGTAAACGTGTCCGAGGCAAATTGCCGTGCATCGGTCAAGGGGAACTGATACGAGGGCAGAAAGTGATCTGTGAGCGCCAGGAAATCGTAACCCGATTCCTTGTATCGCCTGACCACTTCCTCGGTCGGCAGCATGCCGTCGGAGTTGGTGGTATGGGCATGCAGATTGCCACGCAAAAATGTGCCTGGCCTGGAAAAGAGACTATCGAGCATTATGAGAATTCCTTTACGTTGTACTGTTCGATGTGCGCACTGACTGCGTCGTAGTCAGGCATGACCCAGGTTGCGCCCGCGTCGTGCAACTGCTCGACAAGCGCGGGAAGGGCATGGGCGCCGGCGGTAAAGCCAATGACTGGCATGCCTGCGGCCACTGCCGCGCGCACGCCACTGGGACTGTCGTCGATGACCAGGCAACAGCGCGGCGGCGTCTGCTGCTGGCCGGCGGCATGCAGGAACAGATCCGGCGCGGGTTTGCCCTGGGCGACATCGTCAGCGCTGTAGATGCGGCCGGCAAAATAGTGTGTGAGTTCCGTGGCCTCGAATGTGAAACGCAGCCGTTCATGGGAACTATTGGAGGCCACGCAGTAAGGCAGCGTGAGCCGCTCCAGCAAGGCAACCAGACCTGGCACCGGCGCCAGTTCCTGGCGAAATAGCTGTTCGGTCAGTTGCATTTTTCGCTGGGCAAAGGCCGGTGGCAACACCAGTTGGTGTTGCTCCTGGATGCGCTTGAGCCCTGCGTCGAAGGTGAGCCCCACCAGCAGATCGGCAACCTGCGCTTGGCTAAGATTCAGGCCGAATTCTGCCAGTGCGGCGGCAGAGGCTCTGGTCGATAGCACCTCGCTGTCGACGATGACGCCATCGCAGTCAAAAATGATGAGATCCAAAGAAGTATTGATCATGAGATACCGGCAAAATGGGGCGGCGCCTGGCCACCCCGGTTGACAAAATTATTTTGCTAACAGTGTATTGGTCGCTTCAACTATCTGAGCGAGTCCGTCCTGGGGTGTAACCTTGCCACGCATGACAGAACCGATAATGTCACGCTGAGTGCGCCAGATCTGTACCCCGTTATTGCCTGGGTAGCCGCCCCACGGGCTGGCATAGGCAATCTGCTTCAGGCTGGTTTCCCAGTTGGGGTTTTTCTTGTAAAAATCGCCCAGGTACTCCGGCTGCAGGGCCAGCTTGTTGGTCGGCATATAGCCCGAGCCCAGCACTGCGGCTGTCTGGCCCACAGGGCCGGTGGCAAACTTGATGAACTTCCAGGCTGCGTCCTGGCGCTGCTGGTCTTTGGCCAGGATCATCATGGCGTTGCCGCCGGTGGGCACCTTGCCTGACTGTTTATTCTCCAGCGGGAATACCGATGAACGCAGGGCAAAGCGCGAGCCGATCAATTCAGAAAATGCCTTGGCACTATTGGGAG
>JBOIGK010000478.1:0-2516 GCA_050742695.1 Advenella sp.
GCGTTTGAACGCTTCAACTATCCAAACGATATCGGGCCCGGCGTTTATGATATTCACTCGCCCAATGTCCCGGATCGGCAGTGGATGATCCAGCTAATGAACAAGGCGGCCAGTCGTCTGGATCGCAAGCGGCTGTGGGTCAATCCCGATTGCGGGCTGAAAACCCGCCAGTGGCCCGAGACGCGCAGTGCACTGATCGAGATGGTCAACGCCGCTCAGGCACTGCGCGCCGCGGTTTAAAAGCATACCGCGTTGTGATTTGAACGCGTGCTGTTTACCAACCTTTTCCACGGAGATTGTGGCTGGCCGCTACTCCGTGGTTTTTTTTGCTTGTCGCTTGTGCCTGTCCAAGTGGGTTGTGGCGCACTTTATTCTATTTTTGCTTTGCAGCAAAATTTCGCATATATGGCCTTTTTGTGGGCGAGCGCGCTAGGGAGTACGCTATACTTTATCGGTTTACTGACCAATTACTCCTCAATCGTTCGAACATGTCTCTGGGTTCTTCGGCACGCAAGCCAATTCACACCCGTCGTATCACCATGGATGCCTATCTCCGGGAGGATTCCCTCTGGGAGCTTGAAGCGCATCTGGTCGATGTCAAAGCGTATGACTTTCCTACCAAAGTCGGTGCAATGCACCTGGCAGGCGACCCGGTGCACGATATGACAATCGTTCTGCTGGTTACGCCAGACGGGGTGATTTCCGATGTTCGGGCCAAATATCAGGCTGCACCTTACGATTCGGCCTGTATGGCCATTGAACAAGCCTACCGTGGCCTGGTCGGGTTGCATCTGCTGCGTCAGTTTCGGGCGGCGGTACGTGACCGCTTCGGTCGTGTCGATGGCTGTACACATATGTCCGAACTGGTTGTGCTGTTGCCTACGGTCTTTGTGCAGAGCTTGTCGGCACAGCGCCGCGAGCATGCTGAGAAAACCGGGAAAAGGCCGTTCCAGCTGGAAGGGTGCCATGCGCTGGCGCTCACTTCTCCGGTGGTCCGGGAATTTTATCCGGAGTGGTATGTCAACCCGCAAGATGGTAGTAAACGCCGGGTCCGGCAGTCATGATCGTTGTACAGGCTTCAAATAGTCTCATTTCGTGTGCTCGCGCAACGCTGAGCATTTGTTTTTTTATCCTACGCTAATAGGTAATACATGAAGATCCATGAGTATCAAGGCAAAGAGCTGCTGAAAAAATTCGGCGTGACGGTGCCTCGCGGCATCCCCGCATTTTCCGTAGATGAAGCGGTTGCTGCCGCAGAGAAGCTCGGTGGCCCGGTTTGGGTTGTCAAGGCGCAGATTCATGCAGGCGGCCGCGGCAAGGGCGGTGGCGTGAAACTGGCAAAGTCTATTGACGAAGTGCGCCAGCTGGCTTCTGAAATCCTGGGTATGCAACTGGTTACCCATCAGACCGGCGCTGCGGGTCAGAAAGTGAACCGTCTGCTGGTCGAAGAAGGCGCGGATATCAAGAAAGAATATTACGTCGGCATTGTGACCGATCGCAATAGCCAGCGCGTATGTGTCATGGCATCCAGCGAAGGCGGCATGGACGTTGAGGAAGTAGCGGAAAAAACACCGGAGAAAATCCTGAAAGTGTTTGTTGATCCAGCCCAGGGCTTTACCGATGACGAAGCGCAGGAGTTGGCGCGTGGTATTGGCGTACCCGAAGCGTCGGTCCAGAAGGCTGCCGTCGAATTCCAGAAACTGTACAAGGCATACTGGGATACCGACTCTTCCCTGGCAGAAATCAACCCGTTGATCCTGACCGGCTCAGGCGATATCGTCGCACTTGATGCCAAATTCAACTTTGACTCGAATGCATTGTTCCGTCACCCTGAGATCGTTGAATATCGCGATCTGGACGAAGAAGATCCTGCTGAAATCGAAGCCAGCAAGTTTGACCTGGCCTACATTCAACTGGATGGCAACATCGGTTGCCTGGTAAATGGTGCCGGCCTGGCCATGGCCACCATGGATACCATCAAGCTGTTTGGTGGAGAGCCCGCCAACTTCCTGGATGTGGGTGGTGGTGCGACCGCTGAAAAGGTCACCGAAGCATTCAAGATCATGCTCAAAAACAAGGAAGTCAAAGCGATTCTTGTGAACATTTTTGGCGGCATCATGCGCTGCGATGTCATCGCCGAAGGCGTCATCGCTGCCTGCAAGGCCGTTAACCTCTCGGTCCCTCTGGTTGTACGCATGAAGGGAACCAATGAAGAGATGGGCAAAAAAATGCTCGCCGAGTCCGGACTGCCAATCATCAGCGCCGATACCATGGCTGAAGCCGCGACCAAAGTCGTAGCCGCCGTTAAGTAAGCAAGGAATTTTTCATGTCAATTCTGATCAATAAAGACTCCAAAGTCATCACTCAGGGTATTACCGGCAAAACCGGTCAGTTCCACACACGTATGTGCCGCGATTACGCCAATGGTAAAGAAGCCTTTGTGGCTGGCGTCAATCCCAAGCGCGCCGGCGAAGATTTCGAAGGCGTGCCTATTTACGCTTCGGTCAAGGATGCAA
>JBOIGK010000479.1:0-7084 GCA_050742695.1 Advenella sp.
CTGGTAAATGGATACACGACCGTCATCGAGCACGATACCGGTTTTTTCAAGTACAGCTGCCATGCGTTTTCTCCTGTTAAATACTCAATAGTTGAACCTTGAACGCACTCATCGTCCCACGCACCCGCACCCTTGACAAACGATAGTTCTTCATGGAATCATGAATGTGATTCATGGATAATGAAAAATATGAGAAACATCCCGCACTTCACGTTGCTACGCGCCTTTGAGTCGGCGGCTCGTTTAAAAAGCTTCACGCTGGCCGCACAGGAGTTGCATTTGACCCAGTCGGCAATCAGTCATCAGGTCCGCAAACTTGAAGACTATTTTGGCTGTGCGCTCTTTATCAGGCGCAACCGGCGTGTTGAGCTCACTCTCGAAGGCCAGCGGTTCCTGGATAGTCTTTCAAGAATATTTGACGTTATCGAAGCAGCCTGCGCCGAAGTGTCGCTCGCGCCAAAGGCGCAGGTGCTCGCGCTCTATTGCGCCCCCAGCCTGGCAGTCAAATGGCTCGGGCCCAAGTTGCCCCAATTTATGAAAGCACATCCCGATATTACGATTCGCCTGACAACCGGCTCGGAACAGGTGGATCTGGTTCGCATGCGCGAGCTGGATATTTCGATTTGCTATGGCACCATCATTGAACGGGCCGGCATTGTGAATGAACCGCTTGGCACCGAGAGAAATGTGCCCTTGTGTTCGCCCTCGCTGGCTGAACCGGGCACCGATGCAGCAACACTGATAAAAAAACTGGTTCTGATTGATTCACAATTGAATAACGTGACCTGGGCTAGCTGGTTTACCTTGAATAACCTTCGGTTGCCGGCCAGGCCTCGGCCATCATTTGATCGTGCCGCGATGTCGCTATCGGCGGCCACCGACGGCATGGGCGTGGCATTGGAAAGTACACTGCTGGCCGAACGCGAGCTGGCCCGCGGCGACTTGATCGAACTGGGAAAAGGTGTCTTTAAAGAAATGGACGTTGTCACCCACACGGTGTCTTGGCGCGCCGATGAAAGCCAGGCGCCAAAAATTCGCATTTTCAAGGATTGGCTCTATCAGCAAGTAAATGTTGCAAGTGAGCGATATCAACATCCGGATGGACACTGAACGGTTCCTTAGAAGTTTCAGCGTGCAGTTTGGCTCGTTCCAACAACAAAGTGATTCCATACCAATACAGCATTTATCGCCGGAATGCGGCTGTCTCGACCTCACACGGTGTGAAGCCTGAGTCTGCACCAGGATCCCGCCGCAAAAGTGCAGGACGTTCTGCGAAAAAGTGGTATTGCACAATTGCAACCGGAGTACCTTAACCAGCAACTGGAAGCAGTAAAAAATGATGTCGGTCAAGCAGGCAAAAAACTTGTTCAGAACCCTGACAACATGGATGCCATATTCAAAGAACTCGTTGAAAAGATCAAGGCTCGCGGCCAGGACATCGGCAAAGAGATTGATAAGGACAAGTTGACTCAGGCGTTCAAAAACAATACTGATATGACCGACGAAGAAGCCGCTCAGGCGGCCGACAACGTTATCAGCGCACGCAACGAAACCGTAAAAGCTGTGCAGGAGGGGATCAATAACGTAGATAAACAGATAGAACAGACCAAGGTAAAACTTGAGCAGGCTAAACAACAGGCACTTGAACAGGCCGAAAAAGCCAAGAAGGCTGTGGCCCAGGCCTCCATCTGGTCGTTTGTCTCTCTGCTGATCGCCGCTATTGTGTCGGCATTTACAGGGCATCTTGGCGCAGCACGCGCTCGTAGTCGCCTTTATTGAGCAACACCGAAATACGGACACGGTAACCCGCAAGGGCGCCGTTCCTGCGCGCGATCTGCAAGCAATAAAACAAGGCGCGCAAAGCACACGAAGCTAACATCTGCCACACCAGATGTGGAATGACAGCCAGCCCTCGGGCTGGCTTTTTTCATCCCCGCCGGACGGTTAAACCAGATGCGCAATGGCTATTGACAATAGCACGATGTGTCTGACTACATCAGGGAAACAGAACAGGTGACTGCCCTTGTTCCCACGGCAAATGTTTCTGCATCACTTGATCAAATAGTGCGGAGCATTCCCAGTTTTCAAGCCATTGCGTTACCCGCGGCCAGGCTTGTTGCTGAAACCAACCATAATCGGTATGTGCATACTGCCGGACAAAAGGCAGAATCGCCATATCCGCCAGTGCACTGTGTTTGCCAGAAAGATAAGAAAAATCATTCAAACGTAATTCAAGCGCGACCAACCATCGCGCGCCTTCTTCACGATGGGCCGAGCCATTTTCCAGCGCATAACGCTGCGGATATTTATAGCGGTCAAGATGATATTTGAACACCTGCTCACAGGAATCGACCAACGCCAGCATATCAGCCAGCGAACGCCCCACCGGCGCCAGCCAGCCTGATGGATCGTTCTGCCGCAGAGCCCACAACATGATGTCCAGGCTTTGCTCGATCACCTTGCCATTGGGAAGAATCAAGACCGGCACGGTGCCCTTTGGCGAAGCCGCCAGCATGGCAGCGGGTTTATTGCGCAGAACGACCTCGCGCAATTGGCAAATCTGAGCACTGGCCGCGATAGCCAGCCGGGCGCGCATGGCGTACGGGCAGCGTCGGAAGGAATAGAGAACAGGATAGGACATAAACGAGTCAGGGTAAAAAAAGATGCCTGCCTCACATTCGTGAAGTGCAGGCATCCTTTGACTCTACCACATTCGCATGCGAAAGATGCTGGCAGCGCTATTTTTTGCTGGTATCGGCCGTTGCGGGACTCTTTGACGCGGCCATGGCCTTTTCATAATCGGCATGTGCTGCTGCGCGGTCCTGGCCACCATATTCAACGCTCAGATACTCCACCACAGCTGGAATCATATCGTCCTGCAGCGGCGCCTTGTAGACATCTTTCATTTTATGGATGGTGGCATTCCAGTATTTTGGCGAGGACTTTGGCGGCTGCGACGAAACATACTGAGACGAATGACACATCAGGCACAGGCCATTGGCAATCTGGTACCCGGGCAGATCGCTCTTCTTGTAGCCACCGGTTTCCTGGGGAAATTCTACGCCGGCGCCGATGGCGGTCACGGGCAGCAATGCACAGCCGACGACAACGCAGCGCAGCATCTGTTTACGTGTAGATAAGTATTTCATTGTTCCGCTCCCTAAGCTGCAATCACACGAATCTGTTCAATACGGTTCATGCGATAGCCGGACGGATTCCAGTTGGCCTGCATGGGCTGGGTTTCGCCTTTCTGGTTTGTCGCCCGAACCATGAGCTTGAATTCGCCTTGTTTCTGGGGCGTGAACTCGCCAGTCCATTCGC
The DNA here is from genome assembly GCA_050742695.1 of Advenella sp. Lineage (GTDB taxonomy): Bacteria > Pseudomonadota > Gammaproteobacteria > Burkholderiales > Burkholderiaceae_B > Advenella. The sequence goes on from JBOIGK010000479.1 coordinate 3,322, forward strand.
GAAAGGAATATTTGCTGATTTCGTCGCCCAGCCTGGCATCCGACCAGCTGCTGCCGCCGTCGGTGGATAGCTGTACCGATTTAATACCCGAACCGCCATCAAAGGCGATGCCTCGCAAAGCCTGCGGCTTGCCGACCGCTATCCGGGCATCATCGGTCACATTCGTGATAAATGAACGAACCGAGAATCTTTCGATTGGAATGGTTTTGCCTGGTGCCTCACCAGGTTTCACGCAATGGCAGTCATTATCAGGAATACGGTAGGCCTTGCTCATCCAGAAGCCATCAAAAACATCGTCCATGACATGGATGTCATTCAAATGCTTGACCCAATAGGTGCCGAAATAGCCTGGCACAATCAGGCGCAATGGATAACCATTGAGCAGAGGCAGATCTTCGTCGTTCATTGACCAGGCCAACATGACCTCGCCATCCATGCCATGATCTATATCCAATGCCTTGATAAAATCCGGCCCATCGGGAACCGGGGGATGATCCAGCCCGTTGAAGGCCACCTGTTTGGCCGAGCCGGCGACACCGGCAAGTTCAAGCACGTCTTTAAGGGCAACACCTTTCCACTTGGCATTGCCCATCGCGCCATGGCCCAATTGGCCACCGTTTATGCGCGGTTCAAAAAAACCGCGGCTATTACCGGAACACTGATGTACTGCAGTGATTTCCTTGTTAGGGAGTTTCTTTAATTCATCCAGCGTCATTTCCAGCGGCTTGCTGACCGACCCATGCACCTTCAGTCGGAAACTTTTCAAGTCGACTTCGGTCGGAATGCCGCTCCAGTGATAACGCACAAAAAAAGCATCGTTCGGCGTAATCAGACCGTCGTTGAAAACGGAAAACGGCGTCTCCAATTGAGGAGGACGATTGGTCAGAACAATCAGCGGACGTTTGCCGGGAAAGGCTTCAAGAACACGCTCGCCATTGCCAAAGGGCAACGTGATCGTGTCTTTGCCTGCGGCAAATGCTGGGGACAGCGCCAGGCCGGACCATAATCCGATACCTGTATAGCCGGCAGATTTCAAAAAGCGCCGCCGCGCAGCATGAGAGCGATTAGGGTCTTGCATGTCTCTTCCTTTTTGTGTCGCAGGCGCGTCACACAGCGCCGCCATGAGCCGTCGCTGCATTTGGGCCAGCATGGCTGACATGCAACAGACAGGGCAATATCCTTTTTTATATTACTACGAGTGATTTAATCGGGATAGGACCAGTTGGCTTGCCTTCATGGAACCAGCAACGTGCATTTCACATGTAAACAACGCCAAATCAAGCACTTACTAAATATCGCTGGCTGCAACAAAAATACACATCGATACACAGTTGCATTAATGCCGCTGCAACTGAGCCACGCCATACCAGAATGCCTGCCCTGGCTGACAGAAATATTCAGGTTAACGTAAGTTGATCGACACAATCATGCCGTGTGATGCAGCCAATATTGATGCAGTGGTTCAGCCGGGAGACAGCGATTCAGGGCTGATGCAGCGATTCGCTTGTGGCGCTCAAATTCATGTGTGATAGATGTAGCCAGATCGCTTGTGACGAATGCTGCTATTTCATTTGTGATAGATACCGCCATGCCGTGCAGCAAAGCACCGCATGGCAGCAGCAGGTTCAACGGTGGTGATACGCACGCGGCTGTTGCGCGACCGGCCCACGGCGACTATTGCGTTCCATATGCAGGACTTTTCCATTGCGGGCGTCCACATCAACCTGCACCACCCTTCTGTCCTTTCGGACATCGACACTGTATGCGCGACGTCCCCGATATTGGTCGGGTTCGACTTTATAGGCCTGGCCGCCCACTGCTTTTTCGGCGATACGCATCGCCTGTGCCGGAGAAACATCGCCCCGGTGTCCGCCCTGATACGCCAGAGCCCCGGTGGCAGGCGCGACTGCCATCAGCAAACCAATCATGCCAGCAGTTAGTATTTTTTTCATGATATCACCTTGTGAATACGTCGGAAATCGGGCAGAAATATCAGATTGACGCTTCTGCAGTCACGACCTGAAAGCCGTGCTCGGATTCAATATAATCACAAACAAAGGAATCTGCTCATTTTGAAAAGTGCTGACACATCTGGCTGGCGACAGAAACACATTGCAGTCGGATTGCCCCGCGTGCAGGTTGCCTGCAGATGAAATAGCTGGCCTGCCACGATGCCCTGCGCATTGCCCGACTGGCAAAAAATGCGGGCAATGACACGCAGATTGGACCGCAAGATCATAAAACGACACTGCCTGCCCAAAGCGGCTTCGTACAGTGGTGCACCAGGGCAATCTATTTTTTGCTGACACGCTTTTTGTTTTTGCCAATGGGTCACTTCTGGTCAGGTCAGGCCAGGCCAGGCCGAGCGTGATCGATCAGCCTGCATCGTCCAGAAGCACTTGCACCTGGCCACGCCGACAGACGATATGACATCCCTGGTGCTTCAACAGAATATTGCGATCGTGTCCTAGCGCATGCACTTGTCGCAATTGCTGCAACCACTGGTTCAGCCGCGCCTCGGTAGGCATGGCAATATGCAGGCGGCGCAGCCACTGGCGCAGCACGTTGGCCTGACGATATTGTGGCAGTTCGCGCCACCGGGCCAGAGAAAAACCAAGCCCGTCTTCAGTGAGCATACAGTGCTGCAGATCCATATCGCCCAGATCTTGCAGCAGCAAGGTGCTTTCTGCCATCACGCGCGCATGGCGCAGCAGGTTTGCCTGCCATTGGGGCCAGCGCTTATTCAGGACCGGTGTAAGCAGGGTGCGCACCGCGGCACGGGTATATTTTTCATCCCGATTGGTCGGGTCCTGCACGGGTATCCAGCCGGTCTGCGCTTCATAACGGGCAGCGGCATCCAGGATCAGATTGCGCCCCACATCCAGCCATGGGCGGTATAACTGCAAGGGCCCGCGCCGGGTCTGAGCCGCCATACCTGACATGCCCTGCACGCCGGCCCCGCGCAATAGACGCAGCAGCATGGTTTCAGCCTGATCGTCACGATGATGGGCAAGCAGCATATGATGGCAATCGTGATTTACTGACCATTGTTCAAATGCATCATAGCGTGCCAGCCGGGCTGCCGCTTCAACGCCCTTGCCAGAGTCGGATGCAACCTGCACCGCAAGGAAATGAAATGCCACGCCGACCTGTTGCGCCAGTTGTGCCGTATGTGCAGCCCAGGCGTCGGCCGTCGCCACCAGGCCGTGGTGTACATGAACAGCGTGGATGGTTTTTTTTTGCTGCGCGGCAAGCTGGGAGGCAGCAACCAGCAGCATGGCCGAATCGGCGCCGCCGCTTACCCCAATTGCAATATTGCCTGCATCTATCGCGCAAAGAACAGCATGCAAGGGCTCAAGAAGCGTGGTGTCTTCAAGCCAGCCCGTCTGCTGCAAGAAAGAATTATTTGTCCTGGACACGACCATAAGACATGAGTCGCTCCAGCCTTCTATCCAGAAGCTCATCAACGTCCATACCAGACACCTGCCGCAGCGCTTCGGAAAGCGAGCGTTTCAGCGTTTTGGCCATGGTCACGGCATCGCGTTGCGCGCCACCGACCGGCTCGGGTACAACTTTATCGATCAGGCCCAGATCCAGCAGCCGCGGCGCGGTAATGCCCAGCGCTTCGGCCGCCACAGGTGCCTTGTCGGCACTGCGCCAGAGAATGGAGGCACAGCCTTCGGGGGAAATGACGCCATAAGTAGAATATTGCAGCATCTGCACGACATCACCCACTGCGATGGCAAGCGCACCACCCGAGCCG
>JBOIGK010000480.1:0-4102 GCA_050742695.1 Advenella sp.
AAGACCCGTCGGTCTCGATCAGCGGCTCAAAGCTGTCTTTGCCGCTGATGCGGCGCACTGCCAGGTCAAAGGCCTCTTCGAATTCGGCAAAAGCCTCTTGCCGCAGCGTCAGGCCGGCGGCCATGGCATGGCCCCCGAATTTGAGGATCATGCCCGAATGGGTTTTGGAGACCAGATCCAGTACATCGCGCAAATGCACATCCGGTACTGATCGGCCCGAACCGCGCAGTTCGCCGGGATCTCCCGGGGCAAAGGCCAGGGTTGGTTTCCAGAACTTTTCCTTCAGCCGTGAGGCAACAATGCCCACCACACCTTGATGCCAGTCCGGATGAAAAACGCAGACAGTGGCATTGCGGGCCTTTTCAGGCGCCTCCAGGCTGGTCAGGGCCTGTTCGCTCATATCCTGTTCGATGGTGCGACGCCGGTGGTTCATCGTATCCAGTTCGCGGGCGAGCGTCAGTGCTTCAGCCTCGTCGTCCGTCGTTAGGCAGCGGATGCCGATGCTCATGTCGGCCAGACGGCCGGCGGCATTGATTCGGGGGCCGATGCGAAAACCCAGGTCCAGTGCTGTTGCGTCACGGTGGTCGCAACTGGCGACCAGGAACAGGGCCTTGAGACCAGGCTGCAACTGATTATTCCGGATTTTTTTCAATCCCTGTGAAACCAGCAGGCGATTGTTCGGGTCCAGCCGCACAACATCGGCCACGGTTCCCAGCGCGACCAGATCGGCCAGCGCGTCAAGCCTGGGGCCCGCTTTGGCGTCGACCCAGCCACGACGGCGGAACTCCGCGCGCAGTGCCAACAAGACGTAAAAGATCACGCCCACGCCCGCCAGGTTCTTGGAAGGAAATTGGCACTCGGGATGATTGGGATTCACAATGGCGATGGCATCGGGCAGTGCATCGCCCGGCAGGTGATGGTCAGTGACCAGTACCTGCATGCCAAGGTCGTTAGCAGCCTGTACGCCTTCGATGCTGGCGATGCCATTGTCTACCGTAATCAGCATGTCCGGCTTACCGGCATGGTGCCGGCTGGCCAGCTCTACTACTGCGGGCGATAGGCCATAGCCGGTTTCAAATCGATTTGGCACCAGAAAATCCACATCGGCGCCAAATGCGCGCAAGCCACGCAAGGCGACGGCGCACGCGGTGGCGCCATCACAGTCGTAATCGGCAATAATCAGCAGTTTTTTTCTGGCGGCGATAGCATCGGCAAGAATGGCCGCAGCCTTGTCGGCCTGATTGAGTTCAGACGGGTTGATAAGATCGGCCCAGGACAGGCGCGTTTGCTCGGACGAGGCCACGCCGCGCGCAGCCCACAGACGGGCCAGCAGCGTGTGAATGCCGCTTTCCTGCAATTGTTTTTCATAGTCCGGATTCACCAGACGGGCTGTGATTTTTACTGAGACCACCATTGCTTCCATTGCTTGCGTTGACCGGGCAGCCACTTGAGCAACGCCGGTGTAGGTTCCAGGGTAAGCGTGATCCATCGGTCGTCGCCGGTCAGGATCAGGCTGACTGGCATGGTAACAGGGTTGCCCCCAGATTGGGTTTTGAGGGCTGCCGCCAGTTCAAGTGTAAGTGTCTGCTCCACTGCCGGCAACAGCGCCAGCCAGTGGCCCCATTGGCGCTGGCGGTGGGCCGCTTCCAGGTCGCGTATCACGACCGGCATTGCCGTAGGGGCGGTCAATTGCGCCGCAGCGGCGCCGCCAAACAGCCAGCCGCCATTAATCAGCGGCATTTGCCTGTCGCGTCGCGCCTCATTCACGGGGTGATGATGCCACGCAATCTGTAGTTCACTGAGCAGGCGACGCAAGGGTTTGAAAGCATCCTCCTGAGGCCAGACCTGTGCCAGATCGGCGCTGGCAATCAGCGTCGGACTGCGTGACGGTAAACTGGAACCGTCCGGTACGGCCACTGTCCAGCCTTGCCGGGTGTGGCCCGTCAGGGTAAACGGAGTATCGGTAAATATATCAATCGCGCTTTCATAAAGCGCCACACTTTCCTGCTCTGTCACTGCAATGTCGCCCGCGGTCAGCATGTGTGCGCCGCTGTTGCTCAGGCCAAAGTGTGCCAGCTGAAACAGCCAGACGGGTTCAGTGTTTTGAGCTTCTGGCACCAGAATTGGCGCCAGCGCGGCGCAGGGCGCCTGACCAGGCGTGGGCGCAAATTGATAATGCTGCACCAGCCAGGCTTCGTAAGGTGTACAGCCGGTCTGGTCCGGGTCGGCCAGGTGAATATGCGGGGTAGCATATTCGAACAGGCGCCGCAGCAGCGTTGCTGTTTTTTCCAAATGGACGGCGGTTTCGCCTGCCACAGAATGCGGGGGAAGTGCCCCGGAAATGATCAGTTCCATGCTGGACATGCGCACATAATGAAAATCCTGATTCTATGCAGTGCCAGGAATTCTGGCTTTTTGAAAAATGTTGAAAATGAAAGGGCTTGGAGCATGGGTTTGCATGAGGCGCCATTCATTGCCAGTGCATCACGCCCCGGTTCGGGGTTTGTTTGCAGTGCTCAGATGGCTTCAATTTAAGTGACCAATCAGGGGATTATAACGGCTAAGTCACGGCAGTAAGCATATCTGGGCCAGGGCGGGGATGGGCCTGTTACTGGATACAGGTTAAAGCCGGTGTTGCGTTTCGCTTGTAAACAACAGCTGGTCTACGGGCAACGCGGGCAAGTGCTGCCATAACAATGCGGTCGGGCTCCGGAGAAAAAGAGGACTTAACAGTAAAGGGCAGTCTGGCGGGAAAGATAAGGCAGGGCCAACAGGGGCAGTCTGGCTTACATGGTCATTTTCCGGGTCGCATCAACTCATTCTGTGCTTGCTTGATATCCTGAATGATGCTCTCTTCGATCAACTCAGCGTCTGAAGTGATGTTAACGCTGTATCCGTCGCCAACTGTCACCCATTTGCTACGCTTACCACCTGGTCCCGCCATTTTGCAGGATACCTTGAAATTGTACTGGCTTTGCGCCGGAAGGCGGCTCTTGCTCTCACCTACCTCGTAGTAGCTGGTGACCGATATCCTGAGGTCTTTCTGGTCAACCTGGGCATCGCGACAGATACGTTCCCGGGAGATCAGTTTCCAGATCTGTTCTTCAGTGTTGTGTTTCGGGCGGAAAAAATAATGAAAAATGAGGAATGCAGCTATACCTGCAATAATTAATACGCTATCAATGCTCATTGGTTGTCCTCATTTAGGTAAGGATAGGATCTTACCTATCATTTGCCCACTTAGGTAAGGTATTGGCCTTTTATGAAGAACCGTTTTTGCTTTTACGTGGTTTATGGCATTGATCCGGCCTCATAGGGGCATAATGGTTAGTCCAATCATCATAATGGATTCGACATGAACAGAAAAGCCATACAAATCTCAACATCACCGTTAAATGCAGGTGGCGTCGTGTTAGTCACTGTGGCCAATGACGGTTCCATCTGGCAAACGAACAGGCAAAACACTTCTTCATTAAGTGATAAATGGTCCGAATGGACAAAGCTGCCGGATCTGCCTCAAGGGGACTTTGACGAAGCACTCAAAGAAGGATGACAACAGGCAAGCCATGCTATCTGTTCGGTCCCGGTTTTATCGACCTGGACAAGGCGAGCTGAACGACCTGTGTTTTTGCATCATAGATGGTGGGCAGTGAAATATTACTATTGCAGCCTTTTGCGGTACGCTCATGTCGCCGGGAAATTTAAGCGGACATCATAAGCGGTCACCTGTTCTTTATGTCCAGTGCCATTTGTGCTGGGGCTATAAAAATAGCGGATAGGAGCGCCGATCGGGCACGCAATGGATAATGGTATTTTTTATACCGTCAGTCCACAATAAACAGTTTGACACCCGTACGCGTGAACGAGCGATGGGCTGCATCGCCAAAATCAGAGACCTGATAGCTCATGCCCGCTGTGAGTATGAATGTGCGTCCATCTTTCAATTGTGATTGCAGTTCGCCTTCCAGCACATACAGAATATGCCCGCGATAGCTCCAATGGTCTGCCAGATAACTGCGTGTATTTTCGACCATTCGGACGCGAATGTGGCCAATATTGAGGGTGAGCAATTATGGGTTGCCTTTCTTGGACGGTTGATAGG
>JBOIGK010000481.1:0-3701 GCA_050742695.1 Advenella sp.
CCTTTTCCAATGTAAGGGAAAAGCTGATTCATGCTTTTCTGGCGCTGGCCGATTGAGGAGCGGGGCATCACTTGGCCGCCGTACTGCTTTACGAGGGTGCCGGCGTTCCATACGAGAAATTTGGGTACCTGTCTGTGACGCGAGACAGGTGTTTCATAGTGAGATGTGCTGACGAGCCAGCTGACTAATGCCCTTGTGCTTCTTATACTCAGTACCGCTGAAAATAATAGATACCAAAGTTAATGGCTAGCAGGGCAACCAGAACACCAAAAAAACTGGCAATAAAAAGACCGAACCTGTGCAACTTTGTCTTATCTTTGTTTTTCTTTGAGAACAGGGTAAATAATGACGCGCCAATAGCAATGCCGATAATGCTGGCCGGATTCATCAGTTGCATAAGAAATAGTCCTTGTTATAAAAATAATATGAGACGGCATATTATCTCTATTTGGCGCGTAGTGCATTATCTTATCGTCTGGGTGCAGGGTGGGAGCACAGTCCTGCACATATGCAAGGCTTAATACGTTATCTGCTTTGCAAGTATATTTGTGTGGATGCGGGTCGGGCTGTTGTGCGCAATCAAATCTTGTCAGGTAAACGAAATACTCGGATTCGCAGGCGCTAGATACGGCGCTTGCACTGGTTGCTTACGCAATCGGCGAACCCGCTTATCGTTCCACAGCACCAGTGCCGCTGCCATCAGCGCGCGCGCTGTTGGCTATAAAATTCAATGGCCCGTTGCCCGCCAGTCCATATTTATCATCGTCCTGCAGGCTGCCATCGCGCACGATATCAATCAGCATTTGCGCAAAAATTTCCGCACAGGGGACCAGTTTCTGGTCCTTGATCTGAACCAATGCCCATTCGCCGAACCGGTTACGTGTCATGGGGATATTCAGGCGGACGGCGTGTCTCTCTTGCAGCGCCTGCTCCATCATCAGGTTGCTGCTTACAAAAATAATATCCGAGTCCGGGACCAGGCGATTGATCAGCGAAATATCATCACATTTGAAATTGACCGAGAACAGGTCGTTGTGGTCCAGGCCAAGACTATGCTTGAGCTCGGAAAAAACCAGGGTCGGCAGGCTGACTGACGCAAAGGTGTAATCCAGGATTTCTACTGGCGCTATCGGTCTTGACCGGTCAAGCCGGATCAGTGGATGATTGGCATCGCAAAACAGGGCGACTGTCAGGCCGCCAATGGGGGTAACTTTCAGGAACGGGTCATCCTCAAGATTGCGGATATCGGCGATGAAGTAATCGATCGCCCCTTCTTTCAATTGCACCAGCAGGTTAGTCCAGTTGTCTATGCGGATATCCAGGGATATTCTCGGATAATTCGCTTGCAATTGCCTTATGGCGGTATGCAGGAAACACTTGGCGGGGAAAGGACCAGATCCCACTTTGATGGTCCCGTATTCTCCGGTTTTGAGATAGTCCAGATTCTTGTGAAAGTTGCGGATCTCCGCCAGCAGATGTCTGGCGTGGTCCACCACGAACTTGCCGGCAGGGGTTACAAGCACGGAATTCTTGCTTCGATCGAAAATCGCGATACCGATTTGTTGTTCGATTGCCTGAATGCTTTTACTCAGGGCCGATTGGCTCAGAAACACGCGTTCGGCCGCTTTGCTGAAATTCAGGGTTTCTGACAGCACCACGATATGGTTCAATTGTTTAAAGTTCATTATGAATTTTATTCATCACCGCCCTCCGAATTATTCATTATATAGAATCAGGGGCAACTGGTATATTGTCTGAACGATGCGGTAAGCGGAATGTTTTATTCCGATTTTCAGCACAAAAGAATTCTGTGGCAAACAGAAAATTGGAGACAGGCCAGTGATCAATAGCGGTGGCTATAACACGCCCAGTGGCTGGAATGCGGTTGCGCGCAATCGTGTTGTCGGCGCACGCTTGCAACGCGATCTTAAGGTCCGGTTCCTGGTGGTCGGGGCCGGTTTCGCAGGATTGGCTATCGCTCGGCGCCTTGCGACCCGCTATCCTGATGAATCCATTGCACTTGTTGATGCGCTTGAGCCTGCCCAGAATAGCTCCGGGCGTAACTCCGGTTTTATGATCAACCTGCCGTTTGCCAAAATCCGTACGAGCGCCAGCGCCGCCCAAAGCCAGTGGCAAACCCGAGTCATGTCAATGGGCCAGCAATTGCTGGAGCAGACGGTAACCCGTCATGCGATCGATTGCGACTGGCATACGGTTGGACACTACAAGGCGGCAACGACAGCATTTGGCGTCGCGCAGTTACAGCAGTTGCGACAGACTCTCACCGCCAATCGGATCGCATCCCGCCGGTTGTCTACCGATGACATCCGAAATGAACTTGGCACCACCCACTATCTGGACGCCATCTGGATAAGCCAGTGCTCCCTGGTTCAGCCGGCGGATCTCATCCATGGTTTGGTCGGCAGTCTGCCGGAGAATGTACAGAGCTATTTCGGCTGCCCGGTTTCCGGCATTGCTGGTAGCCAGCCCTATGTCGTACAGGCCGGCACGAACCTGATCTGCGCCGATACGGTTTTCCTGGCCGTCAATACCATGCTTGCGGCCTTCGGCCATGCGAAATACCGGCAACTTGCCATGTATACCTACGCCGGACTATCAAGGCCGCTGGGCGAGCAGTATCGCACATTGCTGGGCAATCAAGAGCAATGGGGTGTTACCCCGGTGGAGCAGCTTGAGGCGACCAGTCGCAAGACGGCGGACAACCGTCTGCTGCTGCGCGCCGGGTTTTCTTACAAGTCAGAGCTGGCTCCCGATCAGGTGAGGCAGATATTGCAGGCGAAATTGCAGGCACGCTATCCCGATGCGCCGCTCGATATGTTTGAGCATGCCTGGGGCGGGGCCGTTAGTCTTACGCGCAACGGTGATGCCGTTCTGGCGCAATTGGGGCGGCGTCTCTACGGGGTCTCCGGTTGTAATGCGTCGGGCATATTGAAGATGACCGCACTTGGCAGCCTGTTGGCTGACATGGCTTGTGATGTTGACTCGCCCCTGCTGCAGGAAAGCCGGATTCACTGCCGACCCAGCTTCATTCCTCCAGAACCCTTTCGGACAGTCGCCGTCAATCTCAACCTGCAAAAGCTAAAGCGGCAGTTGCAGCCCAATCAAGGAAAATAAGATGATCGAAACCGTCAAAAGCAATATTGTCAATCACCCGGATACTCCCATCAGCAATGCCGTCCTCGCGGGCATGATGGTCTATACGGTACAAGTGCCACGTGATCCGCATACCTTTGGACCTAGCGGAGACGGGGACATTCGGCATCAGGCCGATCGAGTTTTCTCGCAACTGGCTCACGTGCTCGAGTGCGCGGGTTCGGACATGCGGCACGTAGCGCAAATGACTATCTACCTGGTAAATCAGGATGATGCTGCCGGTATGAATGAAGTTTACAAGCACTATTTTCCGAATGCTCCCTATCCGAACCGGGCTACAGTTGTCGTCAAGCAACTGCTTGGTCCTAACTGCCTGATTGAAATCGTGGTCCAGGCCATGCGAAAACAGGTTGCCGCATGAACCAGGTGACGATCATTGGCGCGGGCATTGTCGGCATCTGCACCGCCGTGACGCTGCAACAACGTGGAATACCGGTCCGGTTGATTGATGAGCGCGAGCCGGGAACAGGGACTTCCTATGGCAACGCAGGTCTGCTTAGCGTCGATAGCTCCATGCCGATAGCCAT
>JBOIGK010000482.1:0-4877 GCA_050742695.1 Advenella sp.
CCGGACTGCACTGCCGCGTACACCGCGATGGAAAGCGTCTGCGTCTTGCCCGGGATATTGCCGGCAATCATGAGGGTCGCGCCGAATTCTCCCAGCGCCCGCGCAAATGCCAACAGCAGCCCGGCAAGAATGCCGCGCCAGGCCAATGGCAGCGTCACTCTCAGGAACAGCGCAAATTCGGACAAGCCAAGTACCCTGGCGGCATCTTCGTAATTTCGATCGACACTTTCGAACGCAGCTCGAGCCGGTTTGAATACCAGCGGAAACGATACCACAGCCGCGGCCACTACCGCGCCCTGCCAGGTAAAAATCAATTGTATGCCGAACCATTGATCCAGATAACGTCCCAGCCAGCCATAGCGCCCAAGCAAAACGATCAGATAATACCCAAGGATGGTGGGCGGCAGCACCATAGGCAACGTCAGAATCGTATCCAGCAGATCACGACCCGGAAACGAACGGCGTGCCAGCAGCCAACCCATGCCGATGCCCAGCACAAAATTGATCAGGATTGCAAAACCCGCAACCTTCAGGGAAATAAGCAAGGGAATCCAGACAGGTTCCATGAGTTATTCTGTTAAGAGTGATAAGAAAAAAAGCGTGGTGCCAATGCCAAGTTCAATATGGAAAACGAAAACAGGCCCCCGCCTGCCAAATGACACCCGCAGCAGCAACAGGCAAGCGTGGCACGACAATATCACGACTCAGGATCTGTCGCATGCCGTTGTCAATGGCAGACGCATTCTGCAGCGACTCCTTTTGCTACTTCCAGTCATTGTGAGATGACGTAATACATGTCGCAGCGTGCGGTGGATGAGCCCATGGCGCATCATCCCATGCATTATCACACACGCATGGCATGGTAAAACCGGCGGTGCAAAAACGACCGGCAAGCGTTCCTGCATTCAGCCATTACGCACCGCCGCGATTCGTAAAATCAGGGCTTTCTAAAACCGGCCTTTGAGAAAATGGCCTGGGCTTGGTCCGAATCCAGAAATTCCACGAATGAGCGGGCTTCGGCTGCGTTCGGCGAGGACTTGATGACGGCAACGGGATAGCTCACAACCGTATCGATCGGCAAAGACTGCACAATCTTGACCTTGTCGTTACGGACTGCGGCGTCGGTGGCATATACAAATCCTGCCTGCACTTCACCTCGCGAGACGTAATCGAGCACCTGGCGCACGTTCTCGGCAAAAATGAATTTGGGTGTTAGTTTGTCCCACTGACCACTTTTTTCCAGGCCTTCCTTGGTGTAGCGTCCCACCGGTACGCTGGCAACGCTGCCCACCGCTATTTTACTGACTGCTGCCGACTCCAGGCTTTGCAGATCCTTGACTTCGCCTTTAGATAGCGAGGGAACAATCAGCACCACCTCGTTGCGAACGAAATTTTTGCGTGTCGCCTCATCAAGCAGCTCTGCCTTGGCAGCATCGTTCATTGTTTTCTGGTCGGCCGATGCGAACACATCAACTGGCGCGCCCTGACGAATCTGCTGCAGCAAAGCACCTGAAGCGGCAAAGTTGTACTGTATGGTGGTATCCGGATGGGCCTTGCTATATGCTGCGGCGACATCTTTGAAGACGTTGGTCAGGCTGGAAGCTGCCGATACCGTCAACGTACCTGCCTGAGCAGAAAAAGCAACAACAGAGAAAACAAGACCGGTGCTCAGCATACGCGCCAGCGTGTGGCTGCGAAGATATTTTTGTTTCATGACTTCCTGCAGAATATGAGGTTAAGGCGATACCGGACGGCCCCCAACTGAAATTGGCAACAACAGGAAGTCGAACCCGATATATAGCTGATTATATATCGTAATTCAATTATGTCCACTATAGGGACAAAACATGTCAGCCAAGAACTGACCCAATACCCTTGTAATGGTCGGCCTTGAAAGCTGCCGCGTGCCCTTCAAGCCGCCCCCCCCCGTGATAATTGTCTGGGCAACCGCTGCTTGTCCGCCTGAGCACTCACAGGCAATGGCTGGTGCGCTTACGTTGCGTTGGCGCGTTGCACGGCATCCGCCCATTTGCGGGCCACCTGCCTTGCGGTGGCGCAGGTCGCGTCGTGCGTTGCCACTCGCACTGCCCGTTCCAGCAACTGAATATCTGCTTCATGCTGTCTGGCAACATGCGGGTCTTCAAAAAAGATCACCCGCTGGCATTTTCTGTCCAGCACCAGATCGGCAATTTGTGCATCCCCGCCCAATGGGCCACTCAGATAGCGATCCACCCAGGGTTTGCCTGCCGGCCAGCCCTTGGACCAGGCCAATTCGTTCAGCAGCCCGCCGGTTGTGCCAGTGGCAACACGACGCTCGAACAGCGATAGTATCTCGAAATACTGCGATGCATAGGCGACCATTTCCGCCTTGAGCGCATCGTGGGAAATCAACGCCAGGGTCTGTCCGCGAATCACCTCGGACGACAGGCAGTCGGACAGCGGATCCAGCCCTGCCAGCACGCGTTCGACTTCCATCCATTCGATGGCGCCAGCCACAGTTGAAATAAATGGCTTGCCGTGGGTAATGCACTGCCGCTTGAGCGCCAGCGCCTCGGGGAAAATCGACGAGGGATCCACCGGGTCAATAAGATAAATCGCGCCATCCAGCGTAATGGGCGTTGCTTCGTGAATGGTTACGCGTGATACCAGCTTCATCAGCCCCCCTTCCCGTCCGTATGGATAGCGGATATTTTGCCGGTAACCCGACAGGAAACCTTCGCGCTGGATGGCGTCATACGTACGGCCAACGGTATGCAGTTCTATACCCAGTTCGCGAATCGTCTCGGATGATGCCTTGAGCCAGGTAAACAGGCCCGCGTCAGGCGTCGCATGGTGCAGACGATTGGCTGCAAGCGCAAAACGAAGACTGCTTGTTGATGACATATGACATACTCCCCGATATTGAACGTAACGAACACAAACTCATGCAAAAAAAATGCACGTAGTGATACGTGCATTCTAAATAGGAACCGCAGCCTGGACAGGCATGTTCAGTGATCAGCTGAAAAAATCTTTCACTCTGTCGGTCCAGGACTTATTCTTTGGGGAATGGCGATCGCCTCCATCATTAAGCGAGGTCTCGAACTGCCGCAACAGCGCCTTCTGTTCGTCGCTCAACCGAATGGGTGTTTCCACAACCACGTGACAGTACAGGTCACCCGGATAAGACGCCCGAACACCCTTGATACCCTTGCCGCGCAAACGGAAAACCTTGCCGGTCTGCGTGCCTTCAGGAACCGTAATTTCGCCTTTGCCGCCCAATGTGGGCACTTCCAGATCGCCACCCAGGGTTGCAGTCACAAACGGTAGCGGCACTTCACAGTGCAGATCGTCGCCATCACGTTTGAAAATACTGTGTTCTTTGATGGAAATTTCCACATACAGGTCGCCCGCAGGGCCGCCATTGACGCCAGGCTCGCCGTTACCACCGGAGCGAATACGCATCCCGTCATCGATCCCGGCTGGAATCTTGACCTGCAGGGTTTTGTTCTTGCGCTTGCGGCCTACACCGTCACACGCCGTGCACGGATCCTTGATTTCCTTGCCAGTACCGTGGCAGGTCGGGCAGGTTTGCTGGACGCTGAAAAACCCTTGCTGCATACGCACTGCGCCCGCGCCATGGCACGTGTGGCAGGTCGTAGGCTCGGTGCCGGGTTTGGCGCCGGAACCGTGGCAGACATCACAATTTTCCCAGCTAGGTACGCGAATCTCGGTTTCCATCCCCTTGGCAGCCTGCTCAAGGGTAATATCCAGCCGATAGCGCAGATCAGCGCCGCGGAATACTTGCGGGCCACCGCCACGCCGTCCGCCACCACCACCACCAAAGATGTCGCCGAAGATGTCACCAAAGACATCTCCGAAGCCGGCACCACCGGCGCCGCCCATACCTGCATTGGGATCTACACCCGCATGACCATAGCGGTCATACGCATCGCGTTTCTGCGGGTCGGACAGGATTTCGTAGGCTTCCTTGGCTTCCTTGAATTTTTCTTCTGCCTCATGACTGTCCGGATTGCGATCCGGGTGATACTTCATGGCGAGTTTGCGATACGCCTTCTTGATGTCCTCGTCCGAAGCGTTTTTGGCCAGACCCAGGGCTTCGTAGTAATCACGTTTTGCCATCGTTATACGCCTTTGATTTCTTCTTAAATATATAAAAAACAATACCCGGCCCTGTCATTTTTCAGACCGGCCGGGTTTTTCCAATCAGACAACCTGCATTATTTGTCGTCGCGTTTCACTTCTTTGAAGTCAGCGTCAACAACGTTGTCGTCAGCTGGCTGGGCCTGTTCAGCACCAGGCTCACCCTGAGCTTGCGCCTGGGCCTGCATGTCCGCATACATTTTCTCACCCAGTTTCTGGGATGCGGTTGTCAGCACTTCAACCTTGGCATCAATCGCTGCCTTATCGCCCTCTTTGAGCACTTCTTCGAGCTCTTTGAGTGCCGCTTCGATCGCGTCCTTGTCGGCCGCTTCCAGCTTGTCGCCATATTCAGTCAGTGACTTGCGGGTTGAGTGAACCAGCGCATCGGCCTGATTACGGGTCTGGGCCAGCTCGGCAACACGATGATCTTCGTCAGCGTGTGCTTCGGCGTCCTTGACCATGCGTTGAATCTCGTCTTCGGTCAGACCGGAGTTTGCCTTGATCGTGATTTTGTTTTCCTTGCCGGTGCCTTTGTCTTTTGCTGAAACGTGCAAAATACCATTGGCATCGATGTCAAACGTCACCTCGATTTGCGGCAGACCACGTGCAGCAGGTGGAATACCTTCCAGATTGAACTCGCCCAGCCCCTTGTTACCGGCGGCCACTTCACGCTCACCCTGGAAGACCTTGATGGTCACTGCAGGCTGATTGTCCTCTGCTGTAGAGAACGTCTG
>JBOIGK010000483.1:0-8626 GCA_050742695.1 Advenella sp.
TGCGATGTCCATGAAACGGCCTCTGCCAATTATAAGATCGGCGACACGATCAATGCCGGCGCGGATGCCCGACATCATCTGCACTGGTTCGATCCGGAGACAACACGTCGTATTGACTGACCAGCAACAGCATCCTTGCGTGTTTTTGCACCGCATATCAACGCCTGACACTGGCGGAATCTGTTCCGCTATAAGGTTGCGTTTTACCGTCTGTGCCAGCCTGGCCGAAACGACCTGAAAAAAAAGACCGGACCCAATTTATGGATCCGGCCTCTTTATACCCTGGCGGGCCAATCCGGTTCACCATACGTGGCGCATTATGAGCGCCACTGTGGCCAAACCTTTTACTTCACAGCCGTTTTGCTGCCGTCCTTATGCCAGGTGTAAATGTCAAACTTGAACTCGTTCAGGTCGCCCTGCTTGTTCCATGACAAATCGCCAATCACCGACTTCACAGTATTGCCATGCAGCCACTCGGCCACTTTTTCAGGATCGGTACTTTTGGTGGCCTTGATTCCTTCGAAGATTGCCTGTGTCGCAGCGTAGGAGGTCAGCTGGAAAGCGCCGGACGCATTACGTTTTTTAGCCTTGAATGCTTCGACCACGGCCTTGTTTTCCGGCAGTGCAGAGTAATCAGCAGGCAGCGTCAGCAGCATGCCTTCTACCGCCTCACCGGCAATCGCATTGATTTCAGGATTACCGGCGCCTTCAGGACCCATGAATTTAACTTTCAGGCCCTGCTCTGCTGCCTGGCGCATAAGCAGGCCCATTTCAGGATGGTAGCCACCGTAGTAAACAAAATCTACGCCGGCCGATTTCATTTTGGTGATGACGGATGAGTAATCGGTCTCACCGGCGTTAATGCCTTCGAACAGGGCAACAGCAACATCGGCCTTCTTCAGATTGTCCTGCACCGATGAGGCAATGCCTTGCCCATAAGACTGCTTGTCATGCAGGATAGCAACCTTGCTGGGCTTGACGCTGTCGATGATATATTTTGCCGCTGCAGGACCTTGCTGGTCGTCACGTCCGATGGTGCGAAAAACGAAATCGAAATTCTTGCCATCGGTCACGTTGGGCGCCGTTGCTGAAGGTGTAATCATGACTACGCCTTCCTGGTTATAGATCGAGGCGCCGCCTACCGTCGCACCCGAGCATACCGGGCCGACTACAAAACCAATTTCCTTGTTGACGACGTTGTTGGCAGCAATGGGTCCCTGTTTGGGTTCGCAGGCATCATCCACTTCTACCATTTCGAACTGTTTCCCATCGTATCCGCCTGCGGCGTTGATCGATTCGATGGCTGTGCGGATACCTTCGCGTACCATATCGCCATACTGCGTTACCGGGCCGGTCACCGGTCCGACTGCCGCGATTTTAATGGTATCTGCAGCCAGTGCCTGGGTCGACAGCATCAGGCCGGCAGTCATGGCCATGGACAGTGCAGATGCTTTCAGATAGTTCATTTGTAAATACTCCGGTAATGTAAGAATACGTAATAACGTTTAACGCTGCTATTCTCGCACTTTTTTTTGCAATGATTCAATTTTGTCCGAAATTTCAAGGTAAACCCTGATCCGGGTTTGCACGATAGATGCACTACAGGCTGCGGACCTTGCCATTGAGCATTCTGACGCCTGTCAGATCGCATCGATAAATACAATCGGCCAGGGCATCAATCGCCTGCAGTCGGGGAAAACTGCGACGCCAGATCAGCACGACTTCCCTGTTGGGCACCGGTTCCTTTAACGGCACATAATGCACCAGATCATCAGCAGACGGCGGCTTTTCGGGCAAGGCCGTCATCGGCAACAGCGTGATGCCCAGCCCGGCTGCCACCATGTGGCGGATGGTTTCCAGTGACGAGCCCTCAAAGGAACGCTGAATGCCATCTGCGGCTGCCGAGAAGCGTGACATCTCCGGGCAGACTTCCAATACCTGATCGCGAAAGCAGTGACCGGCGCCCAACAAGAGCATGGTTTCCTGCTTCAGCATTTCGGTGTCGATTTGCGGCAGGCCCGCCCAGCGATGATTGCGAGGAACCGCAGCAATAAAATTTTCTTCATAAAGCGGGCGCACCTCCAGCCCGGCTTCGGGTAGCGGCAATGCCACGATGGCGCAGTCAATCTCGCCCTGGCGCAGTAACTCCAGCAGGCGCACGGTAAAACTTTCCTGAAGGATAAGCGGCATCTGCGGGGTGATGCGCAATTGCAGCGGAATCAACTTGGGCAGCAAATACGGCCCGATTGTATGAATTACGCCGACGCGCAGGGCGCCGGTGAGCGGATCGTTGCCCTGCCTGGCGATTTCTTTCAGGTTGGCACTTTCTTCAAGAATCTTCTGGGCCTGTGTGACAATCCGCAGCCCTGTCGGCGTCACGCCAACCTCATTGCCGCCACGTTCGAAAATAACCACACCCAGTTCATCTTCAAGCTTTTTGATGGCAACAGACAAGGTCGGCTGGCTGACAAAGCACGCCTCGGCGGCACGACCGAAATGTCGTTCCCGGGCTACTGCAATGATGTATTTGAGTTCGGTAAGCGTCACGCCAGGCTCCGCATAAAGTAAGGGTCAAGTTGGCCGCTATGGGCAGCCTTGGACGGGATAGTCCTGTTCAAACGCACATTCTGAGCCTCGCATGAGGAGCCAGAACGGATACATCCGGATGAAGCACTTCAGATGAAGCACTTCATATTCTGAGTAGATCTGCCCGCTGTCGCGCCCAGCGTTGCAAATGCGCCGCTGCCGCCTCGGGATGCGTTGACTGCAGCCACTGCGCCGTGTCACGCGCCTGCTCGGCAATGGGCGCATCCAGATCGATATCGGCAAAACGCAGCAGCGCCATGCCCGATTGCCGCAAGCCAAGAAACTCACCCGGACCGCGCTGTTCCAGATCGCGTCGGGCGATTTCAAAGCCGTCCTGCGTTTCATACATGGCTTTGAGTCTGGCCGTTGCCACAGACGACAGGGGTGCCTGGTATAGCAGCACACACACCGATTCATTTTTTCCGCGACCCACCCGACCCCGCAACTGATGCAATTGCGCCAGCCCGAACCGCTCGGCATGTTCAATAATCATCAGCGACGCATTGGACACGTCCACGCCAACCTCGATAACGGTTGTGGCAACCAGCAAATCGAGCGCATGCTCATGGAACGCAGACATGATCGCTGTTTTTTCCTGTGTCGGCAAGCGTCCATGAAGCAGGCCGATACGCAATTGAGGCAGGTCCTGCTGCAGCCGGTTGAACGTATCGGTCGCCGTCTGCAACTGCAATGCCTCACTTTCTTCAACCAGAGGACAGACCCAGTATACCTGCCTACCCTGGCGAATCACCTCATGCACATGCGCCAGCAATTGATCACGCCGGGAATCGGCAAACAATTTGGTGATCACCGGCGTGCGGCCTGGCGGCAAGGTATCGATCACCGAGACATCCAGATCGGCAAAAAAAGTCATGGCCAGTGTACGTGGAATCGGTGTGGCGCTCATACTCAGTTGATGGGGCGCGACGGCCTCCTGCTCGCCTTTGCGAGCCAGGCTCAGGCGCTGTCCAACACCGAAACGATGCTGCTCGTCCACAACCATCAAACCCAGCCTGGCGAACGTCACATGCTGCTGAATCAGCGCCTGGGTGCCGACCACCAGTTGCGTGGTGCCGTCGGCCACCAGCGCCGCTGCGTGCTGCTTTTTTTTCGGCGTCAGACTGCCGGCCAGCCAGCCGGTGCTGATGCCCAGCGGCTCAAACCAGGCGGACATTTTTCTGAAATGCTGTTCGGCCAGGATTTCGGTAGGCGCCATAATGGCAACCTGAAACCCCTGATCGATCGCGTGTGCCGCCGCAATAGCGGCCACCACGGTTTTACCGCTACCCACATCTCCCTGCAGCAATCTCTGCATGGGAAAGGTGCGTTGCATATCGGCCAGAATCTCCTTGCAGACGCGTTCCTGTGCCGCAGTCAAGGTAAAGCCTACCTGCGCAAGCAGGCGTTGCGCCAACCCGGAACCCTTGCCCTGCATGGCATAGGCCTTCTTGCTCTGTCGCGTGGCGCGCGCCAGCGACATCGCCAATTGCTGGGCCAGCAGCTCATCAAATTTGATCCGCTCCCATGCCGGATGCGTTTTTTCGATCAGCGCCAGCGTATCGGCTTGCTTGGGCGGGTTGTGCAGCAGTTGTATGGACTCGGCGAAGGGAGCAAGCTGATATTTGCGCTGAACCGCTGCGGGTAGCGTGTCGTCCAGCCGCACCCGAGACAACGCCGCATTGACCGCCTTGCGAATTAGCGGCTGATTCAGGCCCTCTGTCGCCGGATACACCGGCGTCAGGCGATCCGAGAGTGGCGCACCGGCGCGGCTGACTTTGGGGTGCACCATTTCAAATCCCCAGAACGACCCGCCACGCACTTCGCCGCGCACGCGAATAAGTCTTCCTTCCTCAACCGCTTTAATCTGGCTTGGATAAAAATGCAGCCAGCGCAACGACAACTGGCCGGATCCGTCGTCGATCGTGGCAGTCAGCTGTCGCCGGCCGCGGATAAGTACCTCGGCTTTGCGCACGATCCCTTCGACCTGCGCCATTTGACCTGGATACAGGGAGTCAATGCGATGCAGCGCCGTTTCGTCTTCGTAACGCAGCGGCAAATGCAAAACAAAATCAAAATCCTGGACCAGTCCGAGGCTTGCAAATTTTTTGCTGATGGCTGTGGGACTATCGGTTCTCGCGGAAGCAGCAGGCATGGCAACCAGATGGTCAGACGACGATGATTGCCTCTACCTCAAACAGAGCGCCCTTGGGCAAGGCGCTGACCTCAACCGTCGAACGGGCGGGAAACGGCTCGGGGATCAGTTCCGACATCACCGTGTTCGCGATGCCAAAATTGGCCAGATCGGTCAGGAACAAGGTAAGTTTCACAACGCTGTGCAATGAGCCGCCGGCCGCATGAATGACTGCGCTCATGTTGCTGAATGCCTGCCGAACCTGTTCTTCGACCTGTTCGGAAACCAGGTCACCCGTGGCCGGATCCAGGCCGATTTGGCCGGAAAGATAGACGGTGCTGCCCGCGGGTGCAACCACTGCCTGGGAATACGGGCCGATGGCGTTGGGGGCTTTGTCTGTCTGAATGACTTGTTTGGTCATGAGATTCTCCAATGAACGAGGCGTTTACTATAGGCAATAACAATAGTATATACACTTTCGGCCAAAAAAAAATCGTGCGCTGGCAGGCACAGTCCACCCAATTTCAGGTTGCGGGACCCCGCGGCGGGCGATGTATGTCAGCACCCTGGCGTCTATATCACAGTTAACGTAACAGTCAAAACCGGACGGACAAGGCAGCATCTGTCGCATTTTTTTCTTTTTTCGACAAAATTTTAGAAAAAAATTGATTTATTTCGTAGCTGAAATTCTGCTGAAGTAATATAGTGAAAATCATTCTTATTGTCAGCAACATTCGATTTTCCGGTATCAGATTAACCACAACGAATGAGCCGGTTGGATTTATTCTCACATAAATAAAGGCAGTCATGAAATATATCTCTCTTCTTACGCAGGCGCTCACATGCGCAGGTGTTCTTTGTGGCGCTCAGGCCTATGCCGCGGGTGAAGTTAACATTTATACGACACGCGAACCCAAGCTGATCCAGCCCATTCTGGACGATTTCACCAAGGAAACCGGCATCAAGACCAATACGGTTTTCATGAAAGACGGCCTGGCCGAACGCGTAAAGAGTGAAGGTGAACGTTCACCCGCCGACCTGCTCATGATGGTCGATTATGGCAACCTGATTGATCTGGTGAACGCCGGCGTTACCCAACCGGTGCAATCTGATGCGCTGGCCCAGGCTATTCCGGCCAGTTTGCGCGACCCGGGCAACCAGTGGTTTGCATTGTCGACACGGGCCCGGGTGCTGTATGCCGCAAAGGACCTGAACCTGGACAAATTTACTTATGAAGAACTGGCCGACCCCAAATGGAAGGGCAAAGTATGCATCCGCTCGGGTCAGCATCCATACAACACCAGCCTTTTTGCTGCGGTCATTGCCCATGATGGCGCCGAAAAAGCGCAGGCATGGCTCAAGGGCGTCAAGGCCAACCTGGGCCGCAAGGCAGCCGGCGGCGACCGTGACGTGGCCAAAGATATTCTTGGCGGAATATGCGATATCGGCATTGCCAATTCTTACTACGTCGGCCAGATGCGCAATGCAAAACCCGATTCGGACCAATATAAATGGGGCAATGCGATCAAAGTTATTCTACCAACCTTTGCAAGCAGTAAAGATGGCGGCACCCATGTCAACGTGAGCGGCGCAGCCATCGCCAAATACTCAGCCAACAAGGACAACGCAGTCAAACTGCTGGAATACCTGGCGTCGGAAAAAGCGCAGAGTCTGTATGCTAGCGCCAATTACGAATACCCGGTACGCCAGGGCGTACAACTGGATCCGACGGTAGCCAGCTTCGGCACATTGAAAGCCGACACTCTGCCATTGGCGGACATTGCCAAGCACCGTAAGCAAGCCAGCGAACTTGTCGACCAGGTCGGGTTCGATCAATAATTGTCGCTTGTTGCTCTCTGAGAACGGCAAACCTGACAGTCCTGTCAGGCACTGGTCAAGGTCGATCAGCCGTTCTCTTTTTTGTATTTTCCTGTCTGGCGGGCACCAAGCCCGCCGGATGCATTTGGTAAATTCGGTATGGTCACACCCTCTTCTGCAGCCTTGACCGCTACCCGTCGCTGGCCGCCCAGCCAGTGGATAGCTGCCGCTCTGGCAATATGCGTGCTTGCGCCAGTACTGGTATTGACTGCGCTGGCCCTGTCCGGCGAGACCGGTCATTGGCTGAACCTGTTGCACAATGTGCTTCCGGTTTCGTTGTCGAACACCGTGCTCTTGTTGTTGGGCGTGGGTATCCTGAGCGCACTGATCGGCGGCGGCAGCGCCTGGCTGACCACCGCCTATCTGTTTCCCACCCGCCGACTGGTAACCTGGGGCCTGCTATTGCCGCTGGCCGTACCCACGTACATCATGGCGTTTGCTTATCTGGATGTGCTGCACCCACTGGGACCGATACAAACCCTGATCCGCGAGCTGCTGGGCTATGACTCGCCACGCCAATTCCGCCTGCCCGATTTGCGCTCCATGGCTGGCGCCATCGTTTTGCTGGGGCTGGTGCTGTATCCGTATGTCTATTTAAGTGTCCGGGTCATGTTCATGACGCAGGCCGCCAGTCTGCTGGAAGCGGCCAGGACACTGGGATGCTCGCGTCGCGAAGCCTTCTGGCGCGTAGTGGTTCCGCTGGCTCGTCCGGCCATGGCGGTCGGCTTGAGCCTGGTGCTGCTGGAAACCCTGAACGATGTAGGTGCATCGGAATTTCTCGGCATCCAGACCATGACCATCTCTATTTATACCACCTGGATCACCCGCTCCAATCTGCAAGGCGCAGCGCAGATTGCGATTGTCATGCTGGCCGTGGTCACGCTGCTGATTTACATGGAGCGCCATGCCCGGCGCCGCCAACGCTACGCCATCACTCAGCGCATGCACCCAATACAACCGGTACAACTGCGCGGCATTGCCGCCCTTGTGGCCATGCTGCTGGGCTGGTTTCCCATCATTACCGGCTTTATTATCCCCTTCTGGTTTCTGGTGAACGAATCAGTCAAGCGCCTGTCGTCGCTGCAAGCAGTATCGATGGAGCTGCTCAGGGCCACATACAACACGATATCCGTATCGCTGGCAGCTACTGTCGTCACCATCTGCTGCGGATTGATTATTGCCTGGTCTGCGCGTCATGCACGCAGCGGCACCGCACGCCTGCTTGCTCGTTGCAGTAGCCTTGGGTATGCCATTCCCGGCACCGTCCTGGCAACGGGCTTGTTGATTCCGTATTCGTGGGTTGACCAGCTCATTTCAAGCACCATGAACGCGCTGGCAGGCATCCCGCCGCAGTTGTATATCATGGGCTCGGCAGCCGGCATTGTCTGCGCCTATACCCTGCGCTTTATGGCCATTTCGGTTGGCAGTATTGAATCGGGCCTGGCGCGGATTCCTCCTTCGCTGGAACAGGCCTCGCGCAGTCTGGGGCACACCGCCTTTCACAGTTTCCTGCGCGTTCACTTTCCGTTGCTGCGTCCGGCGCTAGGCGCAGCAGCGCTGCTGATTTTTGTGGATGCAATGAAAGAATTGTCAGCCACCTTGCTGCTGCGCCCGCTCAATTTTGAAACGCTTTCGACTTGGCTTTATGCCGAGGCGGCGCGTGGCACCTATGACGAGGGGGCAATTGCCGCTCTGATTATTGTATTTGCCGGGCTGATCCCGGTGATCTTGCTGGCCCGTACCCAATTGAAGGCAAACTACTGATGCACGCAACGCCCATTTTGCAAATCAACAATATCCGGCTGGGCTATAAACAGGACCGCCAGATGAAGGTAGTGGTCGACGGCTACACCATGCAGGTGCCTGCGGGTGAGATCGTTTGCCTGCTGGGCCCATCCGGCTGCGGCAAAACCACTATCCTGCGCGCCATTGCCGGCTTCGAGCCCGTGTACGCCGGACAGATTCTGCTGGACGGTCAGATCATCGCCGAGCCTGGTCGCATGGTCGAACCAGAACACCGCCGCATTGGCA
>JBOIGK010000484.1:0-1838 GCA_050742695.1 Advenella sp.
ACATAGTTGCGATAGGCCCATGCGTAGCCACTGGCAACCATCTGCAAATTGATATTTTTCTGGTTCAGAAAAACAATGCCAACTACCCGCCCATAGCGGTCGCGTTCGCCTGCCTGCACCATCACAGTCCTGCGATAGACTGCATCAGACAAAAACTTTTTGGCGACCCGCCCGTATGGCATACCAGATTCCGGTGCGTCAATCTGGGCCAGCCGGATTTTGTGCTGCCGCCGGGCCTTGTCCAGGATGGTCAGCGTGTCTCCGTCTGCAATTCCCACTACCCAGCCTTCAAGCCAGGTTGCCGCAAACACCGACTGCACCGGTGCGATCACGATGATCGCGATCAGGCAACGCAATACTACAGATGTCATCGCATTAAATCCTGTCGCATGATTCACTCAAATGACAGACTCATGCCGCGAACACAGGCGCATCCGTTCTGCGGTATTGCCGGCAGCAGCCCATGATCTGCCGGCCCTGTTGCCCATCGTACAGGCCGTTTCGGGTAAAGAAGTCACGCGCAGCTCACTCACCACTGCCCGTAGAACACACCGGCCTGCTTGTATTTATTCGTCTGTTTGTCCACTTCCTCTTCGGTCACGGTCGTGCGCCGTTTAAGGCCGGCAAACCAGTCCAGCAGCCGCTGTTTCATTTGACGCCTGATCGACTCGTACTCGGGGTGATCCCCCAAATCATTGAATTCGTCCAGATCGTTCTGCAAGTCAAACAACTGGGGTCTCTCGGTACTCCAGTAAACATAACGCCACCGGTCGGTACGCACTGACCACGCCCGACATTCGCTTGTCGATTTGCCCAAGATCAGTCTGGCCTCACGATAACTGTAATCCAGTTCCGAAAAGACGCAATCGCGCCAATCTACCGATTCATCATGTAAGAGAGGCTGAAGCTGGCGCCCCTCAACCCGATGGGACGGGATGTGCATATCGAGCGCCGCCAATATGGTTGGCACGATATCCACGCTTTCCACCAGCCTTGATTCGCGTCGGCCGCGAGTCGCATCGGCCTGCTCTGAAGGGTCATAGATGATCAGCGGAACCCGCTGCACGACATCGTAGAACAGTTCCTTCTCGCCAAGCCAGTGATCGCCCAGCAAGTCGCCATGATCAGCAGTAATGATGACAAGTGTATTGTCCATCAGACCCGCGGATTCCATGTAATTGAAAAGCCTGCCCAAATGGTCGTCCAGCTGTTTGATCAGTCCCTGGTAAGCCGGACGTACCCGTGCCACGCATTCATCGCTGGAGAAACTGCGACTTTCCTCTTGCTGGCGATAGGCTTGCACCACCGGGTGAGCATGTTCTTTTTCGTGCTCGTTCCGGCGCACGGGCAGACATTGCTGCGGCGAGTACATCGCATGATACGGAGCCGGCGCCACATAAGGCCAATGCGGCTTGACGTAACTCAAGTGCATTACCCAAGGTTTATCGCCGGCCGATTGCATATACGATATGGCGCAATTGGTCATATAGGCGGTTTCGGAATGCGCTTCTTTTACCCGGGCAGGCAAATTGACATTGCGCATATGCCAGCCGCTTTGCACCTGGCCCTGGTCATCCTCTACCGCAATGACATAGTCGGTCCACGGATCCGGGCTATCGTAACCCTGTGCTTTCAGATACGCAGGATAATCGCTTTCTGCCCCGGGTTCATGATGTCCGTCATAGCGGTCAAGCTGCACAAAACCACCTTGCCGCAAAAGCACGCCGAGTTCGCTCTGGCCATCGATGTTCAATCGCTCCAACCCGTGGTTATCCGGCATCACGTGGGTCTTGCCAGCCAGCACCAGATCAATGTCGCGTGCCTTCAGATACTCACCC
>JBOIGK010000485.1:0-4976 GCA_050742695.1 Advenella sp.
TGCCCAGCCTGAGCTGAAACTGCCTGTAGAACGGCTCGCGCAGGATAGCCACGATGCCCACCGTTAGCGCGAGCCAGGACACAATGGCGGTAGAGGTGGCGGCGCCGGCGCTGCCCAGGGCAGGAAAGCCGCCGTATCCGAAAATAAGAAGCCAGTTAAAAAGCAGTTTGACCAGTACGGAAGCCAGGCTGACATACATCAGCAGGCGCGGGCGCTGGACTGCGGTCGCAAGGGCATAGACGCAGCGGAACATCAATGCCGCCGGCAGCGCAATGCAGCAAATGCGCAGGTAAACAGCCACTTCCTGCCGGACCTGCAAGGGCAAATCGCCCGAGAAACTGAGCCATATATCAGGAAACAGGAGCAGGGAGCCGCCCAGCGCGGATAGAAACAGTGAGAGCCAGATCCCCTGGCCAATGAAGCGGCCGATTTCGGCGTGCCGCTGGGCGCCGAACAGTTGCGCGCAAATGGGCACCAGCGCATGAACGACACCCATCAACCCGATATGGATCGTCATGAAAATCGATACCGAGAGCGCCATGGCCTGCAGTGACACCGGATTGGTATGGCCAAGCATGGTGCTGTCCAGGACGGCGAAAGCGATCCCCGCCCACTGGCTGATCAGCATCGGCCAGGCCAGGCGCACAATCTTGCGAACAGGGCCATGTCCGTCCGTCAGGTTGGGGCGTAATGACATAGTCGGTTATCTGGCAGGCAGCTGAATCAGGCGAAAGACTTCATGTCGGTCGGGACGGCGTTTTCCCTGCCAGATCAGTGTCGCATTATCCGGGTAAGGCTCAGCCTCGTCCTCTATTTTTTCAAAAGTCGTCTGTAGCAATACGTATTGACACTGGGCATCGAAGGAAAACTGCAGTCCCTCAAACACATAGAAGGCGGCGCGCTGCCCCAGGCCCACGCCGTGCTGGCGAATGCAGTCGGCCGGGATATTGTTTTCGTCAATGGCCGTGGCCAGTTCTTTGGATACCGCTTTATAACTGCGGTTGTAATTGATCGATGGCAGCCACAGCAACGCCAGCAGCATCCAGGTGAGGGTCAGGCCGGTTGCCGACAAAACGATGCCGCGCCAGAGGACGGCAGGGTTGCTGCGCAGGCGCCAGGACACCGTCCAGATCCAGGCCAGGCAGACTAAGAGGGCCAGAATCAGCGTAATCGCGGAGATATGGGGCTCAAAACCGGTCAACAGCCGCGTGATATTGTGGTGGATTTTCGGGGGCCAGCCAAAATTGAGCGCGACCCAGCCCAGCCAGGTGGCGACCATGGCCAGCGACATGATCATGATCGAGAACCAGTCGAGCGTGTTGACGAATGAACGACGCAGGGTTGGCAATGACAGCGAGGCAAGAATCGCGCATGGCACGGCAAGCATGGCATACTCGGATTCGAACGCGTCTTTCTGAAAAATAACCGTGAGCACGGCTGCGCCGAGCAACAATGCGGGAATGAAGATATGCGGCGCATCCATCCATTTGCGCCAGTTCCACAGGGCAATAATCATAAACGGCCAGGTCGGCCACAGAAACCACGATAGATCGCGTAGCGTTGAAAAAATCTCGGCGGGCGAGGGCAGGCTGAACAGTGAGTCGTTCCAGAAAACGTAACTATTAGCCCAGTAACTGCTGGTGTTGTTGGCAGCGGCCAGCCAGATCAGGCAGCAGGCCGTTGCTAATGCGACGCTCCATAGTATCCATAGCTTCTGCTGCCGGCCGAAATTGCGGAAAAATAACAGGGCCAGCAAGGTAAGCAACACGGGGACGCCACCGATTGCGCCCCGCGTCAGGAAAGCGGCTCCCAGCCCAAGGCCAGCCAGTGTGCTGCCTTGTATGGGGTGATCAAGCATGCGCGCCATGCCATAGAATGCCACTGCCTGGCACATCATGATCAAGGGAAAATTGGAGGTCTCGTGCATGCGGATGACGATGCCGATCGTAGCGATGATAAACAGCACCGCAGCGTCGGCAATCATCCTGCCATAGTCCTGGGGGTTGGGTTCTCCGCCAAATGGCAGCGCCAGCGGCTGGCACTCCTTGCGTCGTGCCAGAAGGTAGGTTCCGTACCACGTAGCCCAGATGATAACGAAAAAGTAAATGAAGATGGGCAGGCGGGCGGCGGTGATCTGCGCTTCCAGCGGCGCCTGGAACAGCATAAAGAGCGGGCTGAATACCTCAATGAACAGTGTCCCTATCCAAGTCAGTAGCGGGCCTTCTTGGGCATAGGCGTAATTGCCGATTTGCGGCAGCAACCAGGCATGCTCCTGTCCGCGAAATGCGGTCAGCATGGTGGCAAGGCCGGTCAGGTCATCCGTTTTCCATGGATCGCGATAGAACAGCCCGGCAAAAATATACAGCACGCCGACCACAAGCAATGCTGTGCGGGAAAGTTTGCGGGTGGCGATTTCGGTCAGGCGGGAGGGCGTGGTGCGTTGCATGTATAAGTATTGGATGTACAACTAATGGATTCCCCGCATTTTAGCTGAAAAAGCCGGGCTAAAAACCCTGCTGCTGTTTTTGTTTCCCGCCAGGGCTACAAAAGTATGTCACGGTGCTTCCGTTAATGCGGCGATGCTGCGATGTCAGGGCGGACGTCGCTGACAGGCTGTGAACTCAATTCGGATTGGACCTGCCCATGTGTCGTAGCGCAAGGGAAGCGGGTGGGGCGCTATTGCGGCGAGCAATGCGAGGTTAGTTGGCTCGTGAAACACCCGTGTGATCTTGGTCGGGGCACTATATTGGCGTTATGGCTATGGCGGGGTGCCGGGCTGGCAGCAAGGCGAATGCGGATGGAGAAAAGCGAGAGCCTGCGCGGCTGGAGGGCCTGCTGGTGGGAGAAAGCTAAAACCTGATTATGTAGTTATTAATACTAAATAATTAATACTAAATAATATGGTACAAGCTAATTAAAGGCAGAAGCTTTATAGAGCAGTAGATAGAGCAGTAGAGGCAGGAAAGCAGTAAGGGAATAATAATGCTAAAAGCTAAAAACACATTGGGCATAAACTGAGCGGTATGCGCTGTTCAGTTTATGCCCAATGCAAGCTGGCTGACGGTAGTGGTTGTCGGACCCGGATGTTACCGTGGGCCCGGCGCACTGAAAATCAGGAAGCTTTTTTGCGTGTGCCGGCAGTGGTAGCGAAACGGGCGCGGAATTTCTCAACGCGACCTGTTTCAACGATACGCGTTTGCGCACCAGTGTAAAAAGGATGGGACTCGGCAGTCACATCACATTTGAAAAGCGGGTAGGTTTTGCCATCCAGTTCGATGGTTTCGCGTGAGTTCAGCGTAGAGCGGCTGATGATTTTTGAACCAGTTTGCTGGTCCAGAAACACGACTTCGCGGTATTCTGGGTGAATACTATCTTTCATGATTAAGTCCTGAGGGTTTGACGGGTCGCCAGCCTTGTGCCACTGCCCAAATAACAGGTGCAAAAAGCAACGTATCCAAAAATTTAATCCGGTATTCTAGCACAGAAGTCATTGAATACATAGCATATTCGGTGAAAAAACGACAGGCGGATGCCATTTTTTCACGAACAGCTAAGGATCATACGGCTGTTTTCATTGGAACGGGCGTTTATCGGCGTATGCTCCATCCTGTTGCCCAGGCGTTTTCGGTGGGGTCTGCTGGCTGGTTTCCAGCGATTGACGCCGGCCCATTGTCTGTCTGCAACCAGCAACGACAGGCAGCTTGCCCCGTGTCCAGCTCAAGCGTTGACTGTCAGCCCTGGTAAATCGACGGTAATGCTGGGCGAGCCCAGTGCATTGATGCAGTGACGCGCCAGCAATTCTTGTTGATCGGGGTGGTTTTCTAAAAAGTCGTAGCCCATGGCATCGGTCACGCCCAGAATCCGGTCTAGCACCAGCACTTTGCCACTGGGGCGCAGCGGCTCGCATTCGAGTTCTTCCCATTTTTCAACCAGCCATTGCTGCGATTGCGCCGCAAGCGCCGCGGTCGGTTCCATATTAAGCTGAACCTGTAGAGTCTGGGTCGGGGTAAAAATAAAGTTGACGTCGCAGCGCATGGGACCTCCGGGCGTGATGGCAAAAGCGCACAAGTTGCACTGTAGAAAAAATGACGAAAAAATACTGTCACGATCATGACAATGTCGCGGTGATCGTGCACTGCTCGCCATTAACGTGAATATATTCAGCAATTCGGGATGATACAGCCAGCCGAAGTTGGATAACGATAACAATGCCCATACCGGTTTTTTTGTAATCGGCGATGATGCATCGACATGACCGTGGCTTAGCAGCACACTGGGATACGCTTATTGCATCAATCATGCGGCAGGATCGAGCAGCCGCGCGTGGCGCAGCGCGCGTTCGAGCCGATACGCGGTGCCGTCGGGGCCGGCGTTGCGAATTACAGATGGGTGCGTAATGTCCATATTTCGGGAAATAGAACGACATCCAGCATTTTGCGCAAATAGTTAACGCCTGATGTGCCGCCGGTGCCGCGCTTGAAGCCGATAATGCGCTCTACGGTGGTGACATGGCGAAAGCGCCACAAGCGGAAGGCGTCTTCGATATCGGTTAGTTTTTCGCCCAATTGATACAGATCCCAGTGCAGCTCGGGCTCCCGGTATACCTGCAGCCAGGCATCCATAACGCCGTCACTGGCTGCATAAGGCTGGGTCCAGTCTCGTTCAAGATGATCCCGGGGGACCGCAATGCCGCGACGCGCCAGCAGTTGCAATGCCTCGTCATAGAGCGATGGTTGTTCATAGGCCTGCAATACCTGCGCGTAACGATCCGGGTGATGCTCATGGGGCCTGAGCATGGCGGCGTTCTTGTTGCCAAGTAAAAATTCGATTTGTCGATACTGAAAGCTTTGAAAGCCGCTGGAGGCGGCCAGCCACGGCCGCAGCGCGGTATATTCCGGCGGTGTCATTGTGGCCAGCACGTCCCAGGCATGAACCAGTTGCTCCATGATGCGTCCGACCCGTGCCAGCATTTTGAA
>JBOIGK010000486.1:0-5289 GCA_050742695.1 Advenella sp.
ATTTCGCCCTGGTCAAAGTGGAAAACGTCAATGGCGTCTCTCCGGAACTGATGAAACATCGCATCATGTTCGAGAATCTGACGCCCCTGCACCCGGACGATCCCCTGATTCTTGAACGCGATATCAAAAGCGAAGAAAACAACACCGGCCGTATCCTGGACATTTTCTCACCCATCGGCAAAGGCCAGCGCGCCCTGATCGTCGCCAGCCCGAAATCGGGTAAAACGGTCATGATGCAGCATATCGCGCATTCCATTACCACCAACTACCCGGATGCCACGCTGATCGTCCTGCTGGTTGACGAGCGTCCCGAAGAAGTGACCGAGATGACCCGCACCGTGCGCGGTGAAGTGGTCGCCTCTACCTTCGATGAGCCCGCTACCCGCCACGTACAGGTTGCAGAAATGGTTATCGAAAAGGCCAAACGCCTGGTCGAATTGAAAAAAGACGTGGTCATTGTGCTGGACTCCATTACCCGCCTGGCCCGCGCTTACAATACCGTCGTGCCCTCCTCAGGCAAGGTCCTGACCGGCGGTGTCGACGCCAATGCGCTGCAGCGGCCCAAACGGTTCTTCGGCGCAGCCCGGAACATCGAAGAAGGCGGCTCGCTGACGATTATCGGCACCGCCCTGATTGAAACCGGTAGCCGCATGGATGAAGTCATCTATGAGGAATTCAAGGGTACCGGTAACTGCGAAGTTCATCTTGAACGCCGCCTGGCAGAAAAACGGATTTATCCTGCCATCAATCTGAATAAATCAGGCACCCGCCGTGAAGAACTGCTGATGAAACCCGAGAAGCTGCAACGCGTCTGGGTACTGCGTAAATTTATTCATGATATGGACGAAGTCGAGTCAATGGAATTCATTCTGGATAAGATCAAATCCACGAAAAACAATGACCAGTTCTTCGATATGATGAAGAAATAAACAGTCGCATTTCAGATTGAAAAAAATACCTTCCGCTGCGAAGGTATTTTTTTTTGGCCATTCGCGCAGAAACGACACTCCTGGCATTATCCCCAGCCCTTATTAACTTCCTGAGTCTGAATTTGAGAAATTTTGCTCGCCAGATTTTATGATTTAAGCGTATGCTATGCGCAGCATGAGCGCTCGATCATGCCTGCTTTTTTTCGTTGAAAAGGAATGAAAAATGAAAACAATCAGCAAATCAGCATTTTTTGCAGTCGTTGCCACAACGCTTTTCTGCACTGCAGCCATGGCACAGACGGCGACCCCTGCCAAAAAAGAAAACAGCCAGCAAAATCGTATGACTACCTGCAATGCAGATGCCAAGACAAAAAGCCTGCAAGGTGACGCGCGCAAAACCTTCATGAAGACCTGCTTGAGCGGTGACAGCACAACCAAAGACGGCAAACCCCTGACCAGCTCACAGCAACGCATGGCAGACTGCAACAAGGATGCCAAGGCCAAATCGCTTGCCGGCGATGCGCGCAAAACATTTATGAGCAGTTGCCTGAAAAAATCCTGAATCACTATCGGACTCGTTCGAGCAGAACGGCAGCGGTCAAAAGATCTGCTGCCTTTTTTGTTCGGCCGCGCCCAATTATTCAGAAGCCCAGCCTATTCAGAAGCCCAGCCCTGACCCCAGATCAAACAGCGTAGCCAGGCCAAGCAGCAGGAAAATCAGCGCAGCAATAGAATGCACCAGCTTCATGGATATTCGCTGGCCAAGCTGTTTGCCCAGAAGCACAGCGGGAACATCTGCGATCAGCATTCCCAGTGTCGTGCCGATCACCACCTGTACGGGAAGCCCTGATTTGACGGCAAGCGCGACCGTCGCCAACTGGGTTTTATCGCCCATCTCTGCAAGAAAGAATGTGATCAGGGTTACACCAAAAACACCCAGTTTTTTACCCCATTCAGACTCGCCCTCTTCAATCTTGTCGGGGATCATGGTCCAGATGGCCATCGCAATGAAAGACAAGCCCAAAATCCAGCGTAGCGCCTCAGGGCTGATGATTGCCGTGATCCATGCCCCAACCGCACCCGCAAGCGCGTGATTCACCACGGTGGCACAGGATATGCCCAGAATGATGGGGAGGGGCTTTTTGAAGCGCGTTGCGAGAATGAATGCCAGAAGTTGGGTCTTGTCGCCGATTTCGGCCAGCGCGACAATAGCGGTGGAGATCAATAAGGTTTGCATACACGATATCACGGTCGGAACAGACGAGAGATCATATCCTTTGCCTGCCTGCGTAGACAGAAGATAATCACAGACCTTGCCAAACATACTGTCATTTACGCCATGGCTGCCACACCAACGCTGTTAGCGTAAACGTCAAAAGAATGTGAGTAGGCACTCCCCCGATAACGCGGCCATTCTAGCAAAATCGCTGGCCTGCTGTTTTGACTTCGGTCAATTTTTTTTCGCCTTCTTAGAGCGCACGCGTATCGTCTCTCGACACCTGTTCTGGCAGCCGCACGTTTTACGAGTTACGGTCCGATTTTCGCTCGCATAGCATCCAAGCCTGTCCCCAAGCCTTTTATATAGATGCACAGTGGGTACTGTAGTTGCAACAAGCATCGGCGCAAAAAAAAGCGACCAACAATGCTATTGTCGAGTCGCCCAGAGAGAGTAATCATGATGGAGAGACTTTGCAAAAACTCCATCGTATATTTTAGCGTTGCAAGCCCACAGGGATGCGTGCAGAATTTATTGTGGCATTTTTTGCTGTTGCTGGTCGAGCATGTCCAGCGCTTGTTTGCAGCTGGACTCCAGTTGAGCCTGATCCTTGATGGCAGCCATTTGCGAGCGCTGCTCATCAATCATCTGCTTCATCTGGTCAGCAGATCCGCCTGCCTTCACAACCATGTCCTCGGCTTTTTTGAAGTAGTCCTGGCAAGTTTGCGGCAGGCTGCTGTCAGCACTGGCAGCCGAATCGGCTGCCGGAGCCGGTGTCTCACCCGTACTGGATGAAGACTCGGCACCCGGTGCCGCACTCGAATTGGCAGGTGCGGTTGAGGATTCTGCCGGAGCAGCCGGCTCAGGAGCCGGTGCAGAAGTGGCAGGCGCTTCGGAGGTCGCCGCCGGCGTTTCGGGCGCCGTGGAATCGGCGCCCTTGTCGCAACCGGCCAGACCGAACAATCCTGCCACCAAAGCGGCCAGAATCGCAGAACGTGTCGTATTCAGATTCATGCGTTCCCTTTCAGTTATTGTGGCTGGCTGCCACCAGAAGCAGGCGCTTCGCCTGAAGGCGCAGGTGTTGTGCCAGAATCAGCGGGTGCTGCAGGTTCAGCAGCAGGCGCCGGCGTGGCTGGTGCTTCGGATGAGGCCGGTGGCGTTTCCGGCGCAGACGAATCTGCACCCTTGTCACATCCGGCCAATCCCAACAAGCCTGCCAGAGTCGCCGCCAAGGCTACCGTGCGTATTGTATGAAGTTTCATGATATCTCCCGTCTTATTGTGGCTGGCTGCCAGAAGCAGGGGCTTCGCCTGAAGGCGCTGGTGTGGCGCCGGAATCGGCAGGTGCTGCCGGTTCAGACGCGGGTGTTGCTGGTTCAGCCGCACTAGCCGGTGCTGCCGGCGCTTCAGACGTTGTACCCGGTGCTTTGGGTTCTGTCGAATCGCCACCGTTGTCGCATCCGGCCAGACCTAACAAGCCAGCGAATACAGCCGTCAAAACCATTGATCGTGTCGTATTGAGTTTCATGACTTAACCTCTTTATTTGAATTGCGAAATCAGTACAAACCATTATTCGCACTTTCACGCCAAAGGTCATTACAGAACGACTATAAAGTGCTTGTATTTGTAACAAATGCAATTTTTTTGGGCAACGATCAATTTGGCTATCTGCTTGATTTAGCTTGCAAAAGGCTGAATGCTGCACTTTGCTGGTGTCTTAATATTTAACGTTTTGCACCGGCAACGGGCGGCCTGATTGTGTGCAGATGCGACTGAAAATGGCTTTGAGCACGCACCTGCATTTCTGAAAAGGACGTTTTTTCATCCCTTGCCGCACGGTTTTGCGGCAGGAATGAATGGTACTACGATCAAACGATGCGTACGTTCAACTGACCCAGCCCGTCCACTTTGCCGACCAACTCATCGCCAACCGTGACCGCGCCAACGCCTTCGGGCGTGCCGGAGAAAATCAGATCGCCAGGCTGCAGTTCAAACAACCCCGACAAATAGGCAATAGATTCCGGAATGGACCAGATCAGCGATGCAATTGTGCTGCTCTGACGGGTCTGGCCATTGACATCCAGCGAGATTGCGGCCGAGTCAATGCCCTTGACCGTTGCGGCCGGATGTACGGGGCCGATCGGGCCAGACAGATCGAATGCCTTGCCCACTTCCCAGGGTCTGCCCTGCTTCTTGGCCTCGCCCTGCAAATCGCGACGGGTCATGTCCAGACCCAGCGCATAACCGAAAACCATTTGCGCCGCCTCCTCTACCGACACGTCCTTGCCCCCTTTGCCAATAGCGACGACCAACTCCATTTCATAGTGCAGGTTGGCGGTTTTGGACGGATACGGCATTTGCCCTGTCTGGCCGTCGGCGATAGGCAGTAACGCATCCGCTGGCTTGCAGAAAAAGAAAGGGTCCTCGCGACCGGTAAAGCCCATTTCCTTTGCATGCTCGGCGTAATTGCGTCCTACACAGTAAACACGACGTACCGGAAAGCGTGCATCGCTACCGGCAATGGCAAGGGAAACAATCTCGGGGGCGGCAAATACATATGTCATAGCAGTCTCTTAAATAGTCTTGGTTATCGTTGATCAATAAAACGTTGCGGCAGGTTGGCGTGGATGCCTTTGTGCGCGCCATCAAAAAAGGGCCCGGTTGTGTACGGCCGTGCCCTTTTTAAAAGTGGTTGGAAACCAGCGGATTATTTACCTTTCTGGAATCGCTCGATACTGCTGGTGATCTCTGCATGCGCCGCGTCGATCCCTTCCCAGCCTTTGACTTTGACCCACTTGCCTTTTTCAAGATCTTTGTAATGCTCAAAAAAGTGCTGGATGCGCTGCAGATCCTGCTCAGGCAAATCAGTATGGGCATTCAGGTTGCTATAGGGAGGGTACAGCTTGTCGACCGGCCGGGCCAGCAATTTGGCGTCACCACCGGCTTCGTCATCCATTTGCAACACGCCCAGGGCGCGGCATTTGATAACCGATCCGACAGCAATGGGAAACGGCGTAATGACCAGCACATCGACCGGATCACCATCATCAGACAGTGTGTCTGGAAGATAGCCATAGTTGCACGGGTAGTGCATGGCCGTCATCATGAAGCGATCTACAAACACCGCGCCGGTGTCTTTATCCA
>JBOIGK010000487.1:0-3262 GCA_050742695.1 Advenella sp.
AAATTTATGAAAAATAACATTGCTAATAATAATGATTCTCATTTATAATAAATTCAGTTTCTTTGGAGAAGACTATGATTGGAAATATGAGTGCAGTAGTGGTTGGCGCAGATCGTCTGGGCAATATCCCGGTGCTTCTAAAAGATCATAATATTGAAATCAAGCAGCACATCAGCGGGCGTGATCCGTCCCACCAGAAGAAAACCTATCAATTGCCCACCGGAACGCAAATGGTTATTTTGCTGACAGACTTTCTTGGCCACAACGTCATGAAGTCATTCCGGTCTGCGGCGCAAAAAGCAGGTGTGCCTGTGGTTGCTTGTCGTCGGTCACTATGCAGCATGCAGCAGGCGTTGACGCAATCGGGGTTTCGCTGTGCCGATTGTCCGCAACGCGAAAAGGCAGGCAAGGGCAACTAGTTCCGTTGCCTGGCATGCTTCGGGCTGCTGTGTTGCCCGGCACATCAAGGCATAGGGCGGTCTATGTGGGCTTGCAGTGCAGCCTAACTGTATAGGCAAGTCATGCGTTGCTTCTGTCCCGTCCTTGTGGACAGTACTGAGTTATGCGCAAGCAGGCGTGAGTGCCATGCGGGTTGAATGATATAAAGGGCTGGTGCGTTCTGCGCCGATTCTTCGGTAGTGAAGATGTCTGAGGGCCGATAGGGTCATAGGCCGGTAGCCAACGGCCAGCCGTCATCCAACAAATAGCCGATAGTTCAATTGGATCAACCGGAAATAAAAAAAACCGGACGTTTTTCTTGGAGAACGTCCGGTTTTTTTTTGAATGCGCTACGAATGTACTGCTTTGGCCAGGCCTTTGCCCAGCCGCTTGCGACTGGATGCCCGGGCCCTATTGGTCAGCGAGAAGCGACGCGCTGTCCTTCAAGACGGCGTGCGCCGTTATAACGCTTGTTCCAGTAGACATTGTCCATCTTGTCTACGCGAACAACAGCACCAGTACGTGGGGAATGAACAAATTTATTTTCGCCGACATATATTCCGACATGCGAGTAACGTTTGCCCCGGGTATTGAAAAAGACCAGATCGCCGGGTTTGAGTTCGTCACGACTGACCGACTCGCCAATTTGCGCCATGGACGAGGCTACGCGCGGCAGGTTGACACCCATGTACTTGCTGGCGGTATAGTAAATCAGGCCTGAGCAGTCAAAGCCACCTTTGGGTGTGGTGCCGCCAAAACGATATCGTACGCCGAGATAGTTCAATGCGGCTTCGGCCAGTTCGCTGGAGGCTGATGCTGGCGAATCAATGGCTGCATCCTTGTTATTGCGACGCAGCTTGGCCTGGGCGATCAAATCACCGATAGGGTCTGAAATGCGGGGATCCCATTCTGATACAGGTTTGTCAGTCGTTGCATCAACCACGCCGTTTTGGGTGATGATGAGTTTCTGGGATTGTTCCTGATCGAGATCGTCGGCGATGGCGACTTGGGAGAAAGTGAAACTACTGAGGGAAATGCAGAGGAGGGAGAGTAATGACCGTCGGAGACGGTTGCGGTAATTGCTGAAACTGACGAGGGAGTGTGGGGGCATAGTCGTTACATATCGTAAATTATAGGGTGTCCGAACTAGCTTTTCCAAAAGCTGGGCAAATTTTACATAAAAATCAACGTAGTCACAACCGATTTATAAAGATTTTCTAGAACGAAATTAAGAAAAATTTACATTTCAGGGCAAAAATTGATCGTTTGATTTTTTCAATCAAACCGATCTCGAAGATACCTGAAGTTAGATGAATTTGGCTGTTTCTTACGGTAACTTACGTTATTGTTTCAGCTCAATGTTATGTCAGGATCGCAGAAGGCAGATGTAAAAATAAAATTCAATTGTGACTTATTTGTGCAAATAGCAAAAATGACCAGGCGAGCTGGCCAAAAAGTCCAATTGTCATAGCAATAATGCTGTGCGATCTTGCTCTGATACGAGCAAATGACGAAGTTTAATATTATTTAAGTTTATTGACGAGCATCGTGATTTGAGTCAAATGAAGTTAAAGGGGTGTTTTGTACGTTCCGGCAGCATGAATCAGAACGTCAGGTTCGCCCAGTGCGGAGGTTGAGCATGTGAGGGTGCCGCAGTTTTGAGGGTAACCCGTGGGGGGCGTTGTCTACACCGGTCGGGCATCGGTCAAACGCCTTGCCTGCAATCTTAGCCTGATGTTCCTCCCTCTTGCTCCCTCATATTGTCGGACAGGCCGCCCAGAACATGTCAGTCGGCAATTGTCTGGCCACCGTGCTCGAGCGCCAGGCCAGCAGGTCGTGCCGGGGTTTGGCAACTGGCCGCCATCGTTCTATACAGGTTGTTGCGGATTACCTTTTGATTTATTCTCGGCTAATATATATAGAACACGGCTGAATGCGCACTGCGTGATCAGGCCAGCACGAATCATCAGCTTTAACTATTTCACACTATACGTACAGGAGACCGCTTATATGTCCACTTCAATTGAGTCCGTACTCGTCGAAAATCGCGTATTTCCGCCCAATGACGATTTTGTCCGGAATGCTGTGGTATCGGGTATGGATGCTTATAAAGCACTCTACAAGGAAGCTGAAGATGACTTCGAGGGATTCTGGAAGCGTCAGGCAAACGAACACCTTCGCTGGATCAGG
This sequence comes from Advenella sp., assembly GCA_050742695.1. Taxonomy (GTDB): domain Bacteria; phylum Pseudomonadota; class Gammaproteobacteria; order Burkholderiales; family Burkholderiaceae_B; genus Advenella. The sequence goes on from JBOIGK010000487.1 coordinate 2,629, forward strand.
CCGTTCACTCAGGTTCTGGATACGTCCGGGGCGCCGTTTTACAAGTGGTTCGCCGATGGCGAGCTGTACGTTTCGTATAACTGCCTGGATAAGCATGTCGTCGAGGGGCGCGGGGACCAGACTGCCATCATTTTCGAAGCCGATGATGGGGCGGTCACGCCGGTAACCTATAGCGAATTGCTGGCCCGGGTCAGCCGCTTTGCCAACGGACTTAAGCAGGCAGGATACAAAAAGGGCGACACGGCCATCATTTATCTGCCCATGTCCATCGAGGCTGTTGTGGCCATGCAGGCGTGCGCGCGTCTGGGCATCATTCACTCCGTGGTGTTTGGTGGGTTCTCGGCCAAGAGCCTGCATGAACGTATTGTCGATGTCGGCGCATCACTGGTCATTACCGCAGATGGCCAATATCGCGGCGGCAAGGCACTGCCGCTGAAGCCTGCCGTTGATGAAGCGCTGGCTCAGAGCAACACCGAGAAGGTGCGCTCGGTCATCGTTTATCGCCGCACGGGCGTCGAAACCGACTGGACTGAAGGCCGCGACATTTGGTGGAGCGATTTCGAAGAAAAGCAGTCTGATGTCTGCGAGCCTGTCGCCATGAATGCGGAAGACCCACTATTCATCCTCTATACAT
>JBOIGK010000488.1:0-6870 GCA_050742695.1 Advenella sp.
TCGCACGCCTGGGTGTCGGTCTATATTCCAGGCCATGGCTGGGTCGATTCGGATCCGACCAATAATGTGTTTCCCGACCAGGAGCATATCACCCTGTGCTGGGGCCGCGATTTTTCCGATGTCTCACCAATTCGGGGCATGATGTACGGAAGCAGTGCGCATAGTCTGAAAACCTCTGTTACGGTCATGCCGGAAAGCGAAATGCCGCGTTAAATTGCGTCTATTTCAGTTGTGATAATTACAAATTTCCTGTCGGAATTATTTTTTGATAAGGGTTTTCCATAGGAACAGGTCGATTTTTAACTAATGTAAGTTATTGATTTATAACAATAAAAAATACCAGTTAAAAATTTACGTTTAAACTTAAAAAAAATATTGACGAATTTTTTTTCTTATGAGAATTTAGATATATATCTTAACTTCTTCCCGGAAAATTCGGTGTGAATAGTCAATATGATGTCGTGATCATTGGTGGTGCAGCAACGGGCAGTTCGCTGGCCTATTTCCTGAGCGCATCGGCTTCCTTCGACGGTTCAATCCTGGTGATTGAAAAAGATGCAAGTTATCAGAAATGCGCAACGGCCTTGTCTGCCGCTTCTATCCGGCACCAGTTTTCAACGCCGGAAAATATTCAGCTCTCGCAATTTGGCACCGAGTTTTTGCGTCACTTCGGCGACACACTGGCCGTTGATGGCGACCGTCCCGACGTGGGCTTCCAGGAAAAAGGCTATCTGTTTCTGTCTACCCCTGGGGGCGAGACGGTCATGCGTGAAAACAATGCGTTGCAGCGCAGTCTGGGGGCCGATATCATTCTGAAAACGCCTGCCGAACTGAAGGCCACGTGGCCGTGGCTGAATGTGGATGACCTGGCGCTTGGCTCCTATGGTGTCAAGGGCGAAGGCTGGCTGGACGCCTATGGCATGATGCGTGCCTTCCGACGCAAGGCCGTCGCCCAGGGCGTGACCTACCTTGAAGATGAAGTGGTTGCCATCAATAAAACCGGCAGGACCGTGACAGGCGTGACTCTCAAAAGCGGCCGGCATATTGCCTGCACTACGCTGGTCAATGCAGCAGGGACAGGGGCGGCGGCGCTCTCGGCACAGGTGGGCGTGGTGTTGCCGCAAGAGTCGCGCAAGCGCTGCGTTTTCTATTTTACCTGCCCTGAAAAAATTACCGACTGACCCATGGTGATTGATCCGAGCGGCGCCTATTTTCATCCCGAAGGTGAAGGCTTCATTGGCGGCATACAGCCCCCTCAGGATCAGGATCCTGAGTGTTTTGATTATGACGTTCAGCATGAACTGTTCGACGAGCTGCTATGGCCGATTCTGGCTGCACGCGTTCCAGCCTTCGAGGCCCTGCGCTGCGAGCACGCATGGGCGGGCCATTACGACTACAACACGTTCGATCAGAATGTGATTCTGGGGTACCACCCCTCTGTAGAAAATATGGTTTACGCTAATGGTTTCAGCGGACATGGTATGCAACAATCACCCGCTGTTGGTCGCGGGCTGGCCGAGCTTATCGAATTTGGAAAGTATCGCAGTCTTGACCTCTCACGCATGAGCTGGGAACGTGTTTTGAACAATCAGCCCATTGTGGAGCAGAATGTGTGGTAGTGGTGGTAAGTAGTGTGGCCGGCGTGTGCCTGTCGCATATCCATAATTGGTTTTGCCTCGTGCAGGACCCATGCTCGTCGATCAGGAGAAAAGCATGAATAAAATGTTGAAGAAAATATTTCTGGCTTCCGCGCTTACCGCTGCCTTCGGGACGCCAGCGCTGGCCGCAGATGAAATCAAAATCGGCCTGGGCGCGCCCATGACAGGGGGCAGTGCGGCTTTCGGCAAGCAGTTGCAGACAGGCGCACAGGCAGCTATTGATGCCATCAACGCCAAGGGCGGAGTCAACGGCAAGCAGCTTAAGCTGGTTACTGCTGATGACGCATGTGATCCCAAGCAGGCGGTCGCCGCAGCCAACCGCCTGGTCGACCAGGAAAAAGTCACGGCCGTGATCGGTCATTTCTGCTCATCCAGCACCATCCCCGCTTCCGAAATTTATGACGAAGCCAATGTCCTGAACATCACTCCGGCATCCACCAATCCCAAGGTCACAGAGCGTGATCTATCAACGATTCTGCGCACTTGCGGACGCGACGATCAGCAGGGCGAAGTCGATGCAAAATTCATGAAGGATGTGCTCAAGGTCAAGCGTGTTGCCATCATCAATGACAAAGACACCTATGGTGTCGGCCTGGCCAATGCCACGCGTGATGCAGCCAAAAAACTGGGTATCGAAGTGGTGCTTGAAGACGGCGTGACTCGCGGTGAACGTGATTACAATGCGCTGGTCACTAAAATCAAGGGCTCCAACGTGGATGCCGTTTTCTTCGGCGGTCTGTATGCCGAGGCCGGTGTGCTGGTCAAGCAGATGCGTCAACAGGGTCTGAAAACGCCATTCATTTCCGATGATGGCATTGCCGATCCCGCTTTCGTGACTGCCGCGGGCGGTGTGCAGAATGCAGAAGGCGTTTACATGAGCTTTCTGAAAGATCCCCGCAACGATCCGGCCTCCAAAGGCGTGGTCGATGAACTGAAAAAATCCGGTAGCGATGCCGAGGGCTTTACGCTGTATTCCTATGCTGCGGTACAGGCTGTCGCAGCGGCGCTGGCTGCCAACAAAGACGAGACAGACGGCACCAAGCTGGCCGACTGGCTCAAGGCCAACCCGGTTCCTACGGTAACGGGTAACAAGGGCTGGGATGAGAAGGGTGACCTTAAATCCAATGACTTCGTTCTGTACGTCTGGAACAAAGAAGGCAAGTACGTAGAGTACAAACAGTAAGGTCTGAACCGACGGCGCATGACATCACCATGCGCCGTTTGCATTTCCTGCTTCAACATTTCCAAGAAGCGATGGCTGTTTTTTCGCAAAACACCAGACCTTTGTCTTCACCCTGAAAAGGTACAATCATGGATTGGTATATTCTGGGCCAGCAATTGGTAAATGGCGTCACGCTGGGCGCTATTTACGGCTTGATTGCAATTGGCTACACCATGGTTTATGGCATTATCGGCATGATCAACTTCGCCCATGGCGAAATCTACATGATCAGTGCCTATATCACTGCAATTGCATTTGCCGTATTCACATTTCTTGGCATAGATTCGCTGGCGCTTTCCTTGCTGCTTACCCTGATGGTCACCATGTTTATTACCGGGCTGTACGGCTGGTATATAGAACGCACCGTGTACCGACCGCTACGCACCACCAACCGCCTGGCCCCGCTGATTACGGCCATTGGTGTATCCCTGCTGTTGCAAAACTATGTGCAGGTGAGCCAGGGGCCCTATGTACAGGGCGTGCCCTCGGTTATTCAGGGCGGCTTTACCGTCGGGTCTGATGGCGGCTTCTTCCAGATTCGCTATATCGATCTGCTGATTGTGGTTGTCAGCTTCATTGCCATGATGATCCTTACCTGGGTGATCCAGAAAACCAGCCTGGGCAGGCAATGCCGGGCGGTTGAGCAGGATCGCAAGATGGCGACCATCCTGGGCATCAACACCACCAGGATTATTTCAACTGTATTTGTCATCGGTTCCGTGATGGCGGCGGTGGCCGGCGAACTGGTCACGTTCAACTATGGCTCTTTCGATTTTCATATCGGCTTTATTCTAGGCATCAAGGCGTTCAGTGCGGCTGTGCTGGGCGGGATTGGTTCGTTGCCCGGCGCCATGCTGGGCGGCCTGATCCTGGGTGTGCTCGAATCGCTGTTCGCCGGCTTTGTGAGCAGCGACTATAAGGATGTGTTTTCCTTCAGTGTGCTGGTGCTGGTGCTGATCTTCAAACCGAGTGGCCTGCTGGGCCGGCCTGCCGTGGAGAAAGTGTAATGAGTACCACGCAAACCTCAACCATCGATTTTGGCCATTCATTGCGCGACGCTGTAGTTGCCGGCATCCTGACCATGCTGGTATTTAGTCCGATTACCAATTTCGTTCTCAAGCAATACTCCTTCACGCTGGACTGGTTCCGCAGTCCGTTCTTTCTGAATGGTGTGGCTATCGGCCTGATTGTCGCGTTCGTGCGCTTTTTCGTGTCGGTGGGCGCGCAGACGCAGACCGGGCAGAATTTCATTCAGAATTTTATCAAGACCGAACACGGTGTCGAGGTGGAAGATGAATATGCCGATGGCGGCAAGCGCTTAAGACGCATACTGCTCTGGGGCGGCGGCCTGATGGCGGTGTTCCTGGCGCTGGGCCTGTCCGGCATCATCTACCGGGGTGCCGGCATTGCCCTGGTGCTGGTCGTGCTGTTTGTCATGATTGCCATGGGTGTGCGTATCCCGAAGCGCCGCGGCAAGAAGCATCCATGGAAGGGCGCGTTGCCGGTATTGTTCCTGGTAGGGTTGCTGTTGCCGCTGCTGTTCTTCTACTTCGGCTGGTTCGGCAAAAGCTGGATCAACAACCTGACCCTGGCCATGGTGTATGTATTGCTGGGACTGGGTTTGAATATCGTGGTTGGGCTGGCCGGCCTGCTTGACTTGGGTTTTGTGGCATTTTATGCGGTTGGAGCCTATTTTCTTGCATTGGGCGCCGAGTATCTGGGTATCGGTTTCTGGTCCGCACTGTTTCTCGCACCATTGCTGGCGGCTTTATGCGGCGGCCTGCTGGGGTTCCCGGTGCTCAAGATGCATGGGGATTATCTGGCCATCGTGACACTGGGCTTTGGCGAAATTATCCGCCTGGTTTTGGTCAACTGGATCAATTTCACCGGCGGCCCCAATGGCGCATCGGTTCCGGCTCCGACCATTTTCAATCTGGAATTCGTGCGGCGCGCGCGCGGTGACGCGGTGCCGTTTCACGACTTTTTCGGTTTGCCATACAACAGCGATTACCGCTATCTCTTTGTCTATCTGCTGCTGTTCGTAATCAGCATGATTGCGCTGCGCTTTTTTACCCAGTTGCGTGTCATGCCCATCGGGCGATCCTGGGAAGCCTTGCGGGAAGACGAAATCGCCTGCCGCTCGCTGGGTATCAATCACGTGACGGTCAAGCTGTCCGCTTTCATGCTGGGTGCGATGATCGGCGGCCTGGCCGGTGTATTTTTTGCCACGGCACAGGGTTTTATCAGTCCGCAATCGTTTAATTTTTTCGAGTCGGTGCTGATTCTGTCCATCGTCGTTCTGGGCGGCATGGGGTCGTCTATCGGCGTGATCATTGCCGCCTTTACGCTCACGCTGCTGCCTGAGTTCCTGCGCGAATTTGCCGGGTACCGCGTGCTGCTTTTCGGTCTGCTGATGATCCTGATGATGATCTGGCGGCCCAACGGCCTGCTGCGACCGAAACGTTCCGTATTCAGAAAAAGCGAGGTGGCATAATGGCTCAGGACGTCAAAGAGGACGCCATACTGTCGGTGCAGCACCTGACGCGTCGATTCGGCGGCATTATTGCCAACAATGATGTCAGTTTCGATGTGCGCAGAGGATCGATTACGGCGCTGATCGGTCCCAATGGCGCCGGCAAAACCACGGTCTTTAACTGCATTACGGGCTTTTATACGGTCTCGGCGGGGCATATCTACCTGACCCGGCCCGAAGGACAAGTGGAAATCGGCGAACTGCTGAGCCGCAAGATAACCGGCGGTTCATATCTGGTTGCCCGGGCCGGTATCGCCCGCACGTTCCAGAATATCCGTCTGTTCAAGGATATGACCGTGCTGGAAAACCTGTTGGTGGCGCAACATCGCAAGCAGAACCGTAACCTGTTTTCCGGATTGCTGGTCACGTCTGATTTTTCTGATAAGGAAGAAGCCAGCCTGGCACGCGCCTTCGAGTGGCTCGAGATCGTCAATTTGTCTGAAGATGCCAATCGGCTGGCCGGCGAACTATCCTATGGCCGTCAGCGCCGTCTGGAAATTGCGCGCGCCATGTGTACCGATCCGGCAATCATCTGTCTGGATGAGCCGGCCGCCGGCCTGAATCCGCGTGAAACCCGGGAGCTTTCAGAGCTCATTCGCAAGCTGCGCAACGAGCATGGCGTGACCGTTCTGCTGATTGAGCACGACATGGGCCTGGTCATGGAGATTTCCGAGCATATCATTGTGATGGATCAGGGCACGGTGATCGACGCCGGTACGCCGGAACACATTCGCAATTCCGACGTGGTGATCGCTGCCTATCTGGGCACCGAAGTGGAGGACTAAGCATGGCAGACACCCCAATTCTTGAGATCAAGGATGTGAGCTCCTACTACGGACAGATTCAGGCACTCAAAAACGTGTCCCTGCATATCAATCCGGGTGAAATCGTCACGCTGATCGGCGCCAACGGCGCCGGCAAAAGCACGCTGCTCATGACCATTTTCGGCACGCCGCGGGCGCGCACCGGGCAGATCCTGTACAAAGGCAATAACCTGTTGCGCCTGCCGCCGCATAAGATTGCCACCCAGGGCATCGCCCAGGTGCCGGAAGGCCGTCGCATTTTCCCGAAAATGACCGTGGAAGAGAACATCATGATCGGGACCCTGCCCATTGGCGACGCGCATCTGGACGAAGACCGGCAGCATATGTTTGAATTGTTTCCGCGTCTGAAAGAACGGCGCAATCAGCGTGCCGGGACCTTATCGGGCGGCGAGCAGCAGATGCTGGCCATCGCTCGCGCACTCATGAGCCGACCCGACATGATTTTGCTGGACGAACCTAGCCTGGGGCTGGCGCCGCTGATCGTGCGCCAGATTTTCTCGGTGCTTCGGGAACTGGGCAAAAGCGGTAAAACCATTTTCCTGGTTGAGCAAAATGCCAACCACGCGCTCAAGCTGGCCGATCGGGCTTATGTCATGGTGACCGGAGAGATCAGGATGACGGGCACCGGCGCAG
>JBOIGK010000489.1:0-3870 GCA_050742695.1 Advenella sp.
CCGTCTTCTTTGCTCAGAGAATGGCACGAGTACCCGCGGCAATCAAACAAAACAGTGTAAGAAATTATGGCATCGGTTAAACTGTAGCCCTGTCACTCCTGTTTTCCTATTCATGAACACCACTGCCCCCGGCACCGAAAACCATCGCGTTAAAACCGCGCTCAGGGTTATCGAGATCATCGAGATTTTTTCCCGCGAACAAAAGCCACTGGCGCTCTCGGAACTGGCCCGCGAACTCAATGCCCCGGCCTCCAGTTGCCTGGCGCTGGTGCGCACGCTGTTGAGCCTGGGTTATCTTTACGAAACATCGCGCCGCCAGGGGTATTACCCAACGGGGCGGCTGCTGGCCATGGCGCAGCGCATTACCAAGGCCGATCCGGTGCTCGAACGGCTGTATCCCAGCCTGCGGGAATTGTGCGCCATTACAGGCGAGACGGTGGTGCTGGGTAAACTCACTTCGTTGAACACGGTGGTGTACCTGGACGTGCTTCCTTCCGAAAACCCCATTCATTATGTTGCCGTAGCCGGAGAGCAAAAGGAAATCCACGCCAATTCGCTGGGCAAGGCGCTGTTCTCTGCGCTGGATGAACCGGCACAACTTGCGCTGCTGGACAAGATGAGTTTTGCCAGGCGCAATGACCGCACCATTACCACGCGCCAGCAGTTTCTGGCAGACATCAAGGCCGGACGGGAAAAAGGGCTGTTCACCAATCTGGGCGAATCCATGGTCGATGTCGGCGCCATCGCCTGGCCGGTAACGGTCTCGGGCGGCCACTTTGCGATCTCCATTGCAGGACCGTTGTACCGGATCGAGGCCAATCTGCAGAATCATGCGCAGAAGCTTCGGGTGATGTGTACCTTCATTGAACAGCACTGAGCAATCTGACCCCCCTATCCGATACCCGTCGCCCGCAGCGCTCGCGGCCGCAACCGGCACGAGCTGGCCACGGCCCGGATCGGCACCGCAGGCTTGCGCGCCCTCAGTAAGATCTGGGCAGGCCCAGCACTTTTTCGGCAATAAAGCACATGATCAGTTGCGGACTGACCGGCGCAATACGCGGGATAAAGCTTTCGCGCAAATAGCGTTCAACATGATATTCCTTGGCATAGCCCATTCCGCCCAGGGTCTGGATCGCCGTCTGGCATGAGGTAAACGCCGCTTCAGCGGCCAGGTATTTGGCGGTATTGGCGTATGCGCCCGCCGGCTCATTGGCATCATAGGCGGCAGCCGCACGGGACACCATCAGATCGGCAGCTTCCAGCTGCATCCAGCACTGCGCCAGCGGATGCTGGATGCCCTGATTCTGACCGATAGGCCGATTAAATACGATGCGCTCTTTCGCGTATTGAACTGCCTTATCCAGCGCCACCTGACCCAGGCCGACCGCCTCTGCAGCAATCAGGATGCGCTCCGGATTGAGGCCATGAAGAATGTATTCGAAACCCTTGCCCTCTTCGCCCACGCGATCACATTCGGCAATTTCCAGACCATCAAAAAACAGCATATTGGAATCAACCGCCTTGCGTCCCAGTTTTTCGATTTCGCGCACTTCTACCTGGCTGCGATCCAGATCGGTGTAGAACAGGCTCAAGCCTTCGGTGGCCTTCGATACCTGGTCTTTTGGCGTGGTGCGGGCCAGCAGCAGCATTTTGGTCGCAACCTGAGCGGTGGAAATCCAGATTTTGCGCCCATATATCCGATAGTGGTCGCCATGCTTTTGCGCACGCGTAGTCAATTGGGTGGTGTCCAGCCCGGCATCTGGTTCAGTGACGGCAAAGCAGGCTTTGTCCTTGCCTTCGATCAGCGGCGGCAATGCGCGTTGCTTGAGTTCCTCCGAACCAAACCGGACCACCGGATTCAGCCCGAAAATATTCATATGGACGGCCGAGGCGCCGGTAAAACCCGCACCCGAGCGCGAAATCGCTTTCATCATTAGCGCGGCTTCGGTAATACCCAACCCTGCGCCACCATATTCCTGCGGCATGGCCACGCCCAGCCAGCCGGCCTTGGCCAGGCGCTGATAAAACGCCTCTGGATACTCGCCTGTTCTGTCGCAGGTGAGCCAATATTCGTCATCAAATCCGCTGCATAGCTGTTCAATGGCAGCCACAAGCATTTGCTGATCCTGAGAAAGCGAGAAATCCATCATTACTCCGTCGTTTAGGTGTGTTGTGTCACTTCAATGGCGCAATGGCCCCGTGGCAGGCACTGCGGTATGCCGTCAGTCATGGGCCGCGCCGGCAATCGGCAGCGCGGGCGCCCTCGCTGCGGCCATCGCCTCCCCCAGATGACCGCGCATTGGATTAGGGCCTGTTCGCGCTACGCTTTGCCGCCTTCAATATGGCCTGTTTTTTCTCGCTATCCATGGGCAGACCGTCGAGCACTTCTTCGGTATGTTCGCCCAGCGTCGGCGCATGGCGATAGACGCTCAGCGGCGTGGCCGAATATCGTCCCAGTGGCGCGGTGGTGTGTACCTCGCCTTCGCTGGGGTGCTCGGTTCGCACCAGATGGCCCGTTGCCTTCAGGTGCGGGTCTGCGGGAAGATCTTCGATGGCGTACAGCGGCGCGCACGGGATATCGTTCGCATCGAACAGCGCCAGCCAGTCTGCCGTGCTGCGGGTCCGCAGGGTTCCGTCTACAAATCGATATACTTCATCAATGTTTTCGGCACGCCGAGAGTGGCTGGAAAAGATGGAATCGGTGATCAGGTCGGCGCGATCGATGGCCGCCAGGAACTGCTGCCAGTGCCGATCGTTGTAGATCAGGGCGCTCACATATCCGTCCTGTGTCTGATAGGGCTTGCGATGTTCAGCCAGCAACCGGGAATAGCCCATGGTGCCTGCCGGCGCATTCTCATCGAATGTGCGCTGGCCCAGGTGATCGCCCAAGATCATTTGCGCCATCCCTTCAAACATCGGCACCTCAATCGATTGCCCCGTACCGGTCGCCCGACTATGAATAACGCCGGCCAGGCAGGCAATGGCCGCCTGCAGCCCGATGGTGCGATCGGCCAGCGTCAGCGGCGCATAACGTGGTTCGTGCCCGCTGTTGCGTTCGTAAAGACGGGCCACACCAGTCATGCCCTGTATCAAATCATCGTATGCCGGCTTGCCGGCGTACGGGCCTTCGTTGCCAAAGCCATAGGCGCCCACATAGACAATTTTCGGATTCACAGCGCTGACCGCTTCGTACGACAGGCCCATGCGTTCCATGGACTGTGGTCTGACGTTGTAGAGCAGCACATCGACATCGCGCACCAGATGCAGGCAGGCTTCCCTGCCTTCCTCGGTTTTCAGATCAAGCACCACCGATCGCTTGTTGCGATTCAGATGCAGGTAGATCGCGCCCATGCCGGGTTTGCGCATGGGTCCGTCCTGCCGTATCGTATCGCCCACCGGCGATTCCACCTTGATCACATCTGCGCCCAGATCTGCCATCATCTGTGTGGCAAACGGCCCCAGAATAATGGAAGTCAGATCCAGGACCCGTACTCCGGCCAGCGGCCCGCTTCGATTGCTGTCTGTCATTACTATTGAACCTGAATTCCCGCGTCCTTGATGAGCTTGCCCCATAACTCGTACTGGTCCCGGACAAATGCCGCAAATTCCTCCTGGGTGCCACTGAAGGCATCAAACCCCAGGCGCGCCAGCTCCTGCTTGACTTTCTCATCGCTCACGATTTCATTAATGGTCTTGTTCAGCGCCGCCACCGCCTCGTCGGACATCTTGGCCGGGCCCAAAAAGCCATTCCAGGAATTGATGTCGAAATTATTGATGCCGGCCGCTTCCATGGAAGGCAGTTCAGGCAACAGCTTACTGGGCTTGGCGGTAGACACCGCGAGCGCCTTGATCTTCTTGGATTGCACAAAT
>JBOIGK010000490.1:0-16127 GCA_050742695.1 Advenella sp.
CAGTACCTATGCCAACCCGCCTATTGATTAACGCTGGCCCAATTAAAAAAAGAGGCAGAACACTCTCGGATGAAGTGGTCGAGCAACTGACCGAAAAAATCCAGTCGGGCAGTCTGGAAGTGGGGAAAAAGCTCCCGACAGAATCTGAATTTGTCGAAGCCTTCGGCGTGAGCAGAAGTGTAATCCGTGAAGCCATCTCACAATTGCAGGCGCGTGGCCTGGTCGAAACGCGTCACGGTGTTGGAACTTTTGTGCGCGAACCGTCTGTCAAAGATGTGATTTTCGATCGCAGTACCATGTCACCGGGTACGGCCCAAGAGTTGGCCAGCGTGCTGGAGGTGCGGGCATGTCTGGAGTCCGAGGCGGCCGGCCTGGCGGCCCAGCGGCGCACCGACGAACAGTTGGCAGATCTTGAGACCATTCTGCGTGCCTTGGTCAAGGAAGATATTTCCCGCGATATTTCGGTGGATGTTGATTTCCAGTTCCATGAGCAGATTGCCAAGTCCACGCACAACTCGCACTTTCTGGATCTGCTGCGCCAGTTGGGCAAGCACGCGATACCGCGTAGCCGGCTGGCGATTTTCGATCAGGAAAAAGCCATGTACCAGCAACGGCTGAACATGGAGCATGAGGCAATATTTAACGCCATCGCGGCGCAGGATGCCGATGCTGCGCGTGCCGCCATGCGCATGCATATTATCAATAGCCGCCAGCGCATGAGATCGGCGAGCAAATAAAAGTGCCGCCACGCTTATCATGCGTGGTGTTCTTAAGTGTACAGTTGCCTGTGCCGGTCCTTGCGCCGGCCGAACGCGTCGCGGTCCTTGACGGACCCGTGCGACTGTGCTGTCATTGAGCTGAAAGACAAAAAAGCCAAAGCCGCAATGGCATCAGCGAGAAGCCTGTTGTTTTGCCGCAAGGGCGCTTGGCCTGGTCCCTGCAATGACAAAGGAGCACTATGACAGTCGAATACGCAAGACAACATTTTCCCGCGCTGTGTCGTCCCCGTCTCGCTGACAGTCACAAGGGCAGCTTCGGTACCGTGGGTGTCATCGGTGGGGCGCCTGGCATGACAGGAGCAGCATTGCTGGCTGCCCGGGCAGCCCTGATGCAGGGTGCAGGCAAGGTGAAAGTCGGGTTTGTTGATGATTTGCCTTTTGTTGTTGACCCCTCGCATCCCGAACTCATGCTGGGGCGCGCCGACCAGTTGCTGCGTTCGGGCCAGATGACGGTGTGCGTGGCCGGTGTAGGCATGGGGCTGGACGAAAAATCACTTGGCCTGCTGTACCAGGTGTTTCGGGCCACCCTTGATATACCGTTGGTGCTGGATGCAGACGGCCTGACTTTGCTGGCGCAGGGAAAAATTGGCGCCGGCGCGCGCAATCGCGCACTGGTGCTCACGCCGCATCCTCAGGAAGCGGCACGGTTGCTCGATTGCGACGTGGCTGACGTGCAACAGGGCCGTGCGCGGGCCGCAGTGGCAATCAGCAAGAAATATGAGGCATGGACCGTGCTCAAAGGCCATAAAACGGTCATCTGCTCGCCACAGGGCGATACCCATATAAACAATACCGGCAATCCCGGGCTTGCCTCGGGCGGCACCGGCGACGTCCTTGCGGGGATGCTGGGCGCATGTCTGGCGCAAGGCATCGAAGCGGTCCAGGCCATATCCGGCGCAGTGTGGCTGCATGGCGCCGCAGCCGATCTATTGGTCAGAGAGGGCACGGGCCCCATCGGCCTAACGGCTACAGATGTCTTGCTGGCAGCGCGCCGCGTACGCAATGCCATGGTGATGACAGACTCGTGATGTCGGATGATTTGCGCTCGGGCCGAGTTTGAACAGGTAAGTAATTTGTTGTATTTTTATTGCGTTGCCAAAAAAGCTTGCACAAGAGCGTAAAAGAAGTCATAATTCCGCTTCTTCGCTAAACAACATTAGTTGAGACGTGTGGGGGTATAGCTCAGCTGGGAGAGCGCTTGCATGGCATGCAAGAGGTCAGCGGTTCGATCCCGCTTATCTCCACCAAAAAATTTCAACAAAGTTGTTGGCAGGAAACTAGAAAATATGATAGAATCTCGGATTCTTAAATTGACTGGTAAGTAGTTTCAGGCAGTATTTACATGCCAACGTAAATACAGGTTTGAGAAAAAGTTAGTACAGTCCTGTCCCCTTCGTCTAGAGGCCTAGGACACCACCCTTTCACGGTGGGTACAGGGGTTCGAATCCCCTAGGGGACGCCAGACATTTTGTTTTATAAACAGATTGTTTGAAAAATTTCACCGCTGCGGAGCGGTAGTTCAGTTGGTTAGAATACCGGCCTGTCACGCCGGGGGTCGCGGGTTCGAGTCCCGTCCGCTCCGCCATTATCTGCAGTACATCCAAAATAAATCAAATGCATACCTCCAGAACGATCAAGCCACTGGTGAGCGTCCTTACGCCTATTGTAGCACTTGAGTGTGCGAGAATTGTGCGGGATTGGCGTACCCATCTCTGATGTCGTTGCCATGAATCATGGCCCGGACCAAAATTTAAAATAATTATTCGCGGCCCAGCCAGTTTCCCATAGACCTTAGACCGAGTATCTTGCGTTCGCAATCGTCGCGTGCGCTATCTGTTAAATAATGTTACATTGCCTCGGGTTAACTGGTCATATGAGGCAGCTATGGATAAACATGACATACTCTTTGATCGAGCCGGGGCCAGGTCCCTAGCCGAAAGCCGATTATGCGATGAAATCAAAGTGCTTTCGGATGTGGTGGAATTTGGAAGTAACCTAATACTGCGATTCAATAATCACACCGACCGCAGTGAGTTTGTATTTCACGAATTCATTGTAGGTGGTAGCCTCCTAAAACAGTTGGTGGGTATGTTGGATGCTTCCGTAGAATTGCTTAAAATCGGTCATTCATTTCCTGCGCTATTACCCGTTAGGTCTGCGTTTGAGGCGTATCTTTATATCCTGCTAATTTTGCAGAAGGACAAAGACAGACGGTCCAGGCTGTATTACATTGCTGAAATGCATAGGCGTAGACAGCTAAACATGGACGTACTTGAAGGAAATAGCATTCCCGAGGGCCTACGCCAGGATTTACAAGAAGTTGGAGGCAAGCCCCCTCCACCTATTTCTGATTCAGCTAAAAGTCTGTTAATTGACGACATTAAGAGCATTGACCGATTATTGGAGATGCCCGTACATAAAAGTCACAATGAAATTTATTTAGCCAAGAGAGGTAAGCGCCGGGAACTCGATTGGTTCAAGGCATTGGGTTTAGAGTCGCTGTGGGCGGTAGCAAAGACTGTGAGGAAAGACGGCGAATACAAATTAATCTATAACCCAGGTAGTCGTGCTATGCACGCGCAGTCTTACGCGGATCAGTTTGAAACCGTCAACGGAATTTCCTATCTGAAGCCAATTAGACATCTTAACCATGCGTACGAAATAGTTGACTCTATTATCCTGATGGGGCGATATGTTTATAGTGCGATTATTAAAGAATACCTCCCGACAGAGTACGATGTATTCATGGCAAAGTTTCGCGCAGACTGGCGACCATACATGCTTACTGGAAAGCGTATTAATTATGAATACAGCCCATTTACCGAAACTGGTCATGGGGTGCGTTCATGAGGAATCAGACAGAGAAACTCGATAAGCTGTCTTTTGAATTCTTTCGTTGCTTCAGTTTGCTTGAGTATGCATTAAAAGCCGAGGGATACGTTGACACCTATAAGAACGATAACGCAGCACGGATAGACTACAAGGATTTCATCAAAGTTAACAAAGACCGCTACAACCCTAGCTGTTTTGCGGCCTCACTGGTCGGCTTGTCTCCGGATACACAGGTTTGTATTAATGAGGAATTGGATTGGGAGAAACGGCCCTTTGACCTTGATCTTTCTGGTGTGATTAGTTGCTTAAAGACAATACGAAATAATCTTTTCCATGGCGGTAAACGTGGGGCGCATGGATGGTTTGATTCTGACCGGGTGCATGAGTTATTGTCGGTAGGTCTCATTGTCATTGGTGAAATAGCGAAGGTCGATGACAATGTATTTGCTGCGTACAGTGGCCGGCACTGATTTATAAAACTGCTGCGGCCGAAAATCGAAATTTTTATTCGCGGGTAGTGCCTCCTCACACGCAGCCCGAATTTCCCCCGTTGGGTGCGAAAACAAAGGCGGGGGAGGGGGTATCACGGCGTACGCCTTTATGTTTATTAGCCTGTCCTGAAATAATGTCCTGGCCGCTGGGAATTAATGTGCCGCGCCCCGTCAGAAATAAAAGCATTGATGCCCGTCTCTAAAGTGGTCCTTACTCATTCCCGGCCAGGATACCGTCACCTACCACACCATAACGTCCGCTCGTGATTTGTCTGAGCACAGTAGAGCACACCGGCCTCACTACCTATCTCATCCTGCACTATACCCAGGGCACGTACGCTGTCCTGCGGCCATCTGTTAGACAATTCCTACTGAAAATAACACGCGCTGTTACTCCTGCCTGCCGTGTAAGCGCAGAGTGCGTCCGTAAGTTGTACCTTTCGGACAGCATAATTAAGCTTTGATCAAGATGCCCGTAAGTTGGACCTTGTGCACAAACGTATTGTGTTCCGGATTAAAACATCATCCAGATCTTGCTTTATTGCGCTTGGCCCATAATAATTATGGGTTGTAAAAGAGATTTACCCTTTAATATGAATGATGCAACCGTGCTGCGGATCATTCGCGAAATTGCTAAAGATACAAGCCGCATTTTTATTGTTAAACATGCAAGGCAACGTATGCGTGAACGCAAGATCAGTATGTCACAGGTTTATATGTGTATTCGGAAAGGGCATATTGTGGAACCCGCACATTTGACCATCCATGGCGCACGGTCAAATGTACCTTGCAGCATCGCTGCGCAGGAGATCAAATTAATATTTCCGTCACTCTTGAACGTGAAGAAAATGGCGATTATCTAGCGGTTATTACCGTTTTTTACGGTGAACAATATGTATCACTATACAGAGTCCGGACTGAGTAACGTATGGCTGTCCAACGCTTATACAGAGCGAGTAATCCACGGTGAAAAAGCGGTATCAATACCTGACTCCGATCAGCTTCATCAGGTGATCGGCCGCGCTTTGGCTCGCAAGGCACAGTTGACAGGCGCCGAGCTGCGTTTTCTCAGAAAGGAGCTAGGCTTGTCTCAGGCTCGCCTGGGCCTGATCGTCGGCACGTCCGAACAGACCGTTTCTCTATGGGAGCGTCGAGGTAAAATTCCGATCGCAGTACAACGCCTTGTCAAGTTCGTATACTTGGCACAGCTTGACGGCAATGAGGTTGTTTGTGAAGTCCTGAAGCGACTCATCGAATTCGACACAGAAGCTTCGGAAAAAAAACTTGTTTTTGAGGACACAAACACAGGCTGGAAGGAAGCGGCGTAGCCTTGGAGGAACCAAGCCATGCCAAAGGGTGCCGGGTGTTGATCTGGGCCCGCCATAGCCCTGGGCAGGGTAGTGTGGCGGGCGGCTGCCATCTTAATGGTGCATCAGGTCGTGAACAATGGTTTTGGATTTCCATGCCGACGGGAAGTAGGTAGGCCAGTTGTGCAGTTCTTCAGTTAACTTCTGGTGGCCATCATTGCCGAAGTAAATATGAAAATGGCTGACCTTTTTCGGGGCAATGATATGGTCGCTAAATTGTATAAATCCTGGCGCTTGTGCTTCGCCTTGTTGCTTGGTAAACAGGTAGCGCACTCCCCGGTTGCCGGCTTTGTAAGTCAGGATCTTGTAGCCATCGTATTTATACTGGGCGCTGTAATTTTTCCCGTTTTGATAAAAGGTGAAGGTGTCATCCTTGATGACCAGGCGATCAATGTCGGTCTTGTATCCGGCCTCGTAGTACTGTTTGTATTCGTCTGCCGTCTTGTCTTTTTTCTGTTCTGCCTTATGCGTCATTACTTTATCGAGCGCGCCGTTTTGCAGCAGCGGGTACATGGACTGCCAGTCTCCTTCCCAATCAGACAGGCTGCGATCTTTGACATCGGTATCCGCAAAAAAACCTTTTGCCGCAGTTTTTTTATTTGTCTCGGCGCCATGCGCGTGATCGTGTGAATGACCGTGGTCGTGCGAATGCGTCTGGGCGCCGGCGCTTGCGTTAAGTGCGCAAGAAAATACTGCGATCTGGATTAACTTGGATGAAATACTCATGGCATTGACTATCCTGTATGTAGTGGTAATTTATGATATGTTATAACATAACAATAAATGTCGTCAATCGACTTTGTCCCGGTAAATTGGCCTAGCAGCTGTTCCATGCGCTGAATCGATGTGTTATGTGTTGGTCTGCAGCCAGGCGGGCAGCCGCTTATCGCCGGGCCGCGTTGGTGTCATGTTAATGAAGCGCAGTGCAGCGCCATATGCGAGGTCGTTTTTTTTACTTCCGATGTTGGTGTGCTGTTTTTGATTTTCCAATGGCTGACGCTTATACAGATATCTTTTTTTTGCGTCCGCAGAGGCAGCAAATTCTCCTCTGGCATCTGTTCCGCAGACATGGCCGGGAGATAGAGGGCCTGCTGTTTTATTATGACAGGCAGCATAGTATGTTTGCGGCAGGCTATTTTCTGTGTCTGGCGGCTTGGTCTCTTTGCACCCGATCCAGTGATCTCTGGGTTTCGTTTTCATTGAGGATCGAGCTGATCCCAAAAACCGGCTCAGTGTTCGGCTTTTGGGCCACCGGTCATTGGGCTGCAGTTCAGGTTGGCGAGCTATTATTTTGTGGTGTAACCACCATTGACCAAAATGGTCTGGCCGGTCATCCACCAGCCTTCAGACACCATGAAACGGACCCATGGCACGATATCTTCAATATCCGTCAGGCCCGTTTTAGAGAAGGGTGACAGGGCTGCGGCTGTCTTGTGATATTCCACCGCATCTTTGCCTTCGGCCGGATAAAAGAACGGCGTGTCCATGGGGCCCGGGCCGATGGCGGTAACCGAAATGCCTCGAGCACCAAACTCTTTTGAAGCTGAACGTGTGAAGTGTTCCACGGGGGCCTTCAGTCCTTCATAGGCTGAATAAAAAGGCGTATAGGCGCCCAGCAGAGAGGTGACCAAGGTGCAGATCTTGCCATTATCATTGACCGCCTTGCCTGCTTCCTTGAGAAAGAAAAAGGCGGATTTAACGTTCACTGCGCTGGACTGATCAAATTCTTCTTCCGTGACTTCTGCCATTGGTTTTTTAAGAACCATGCCCACTGTGTTAATGGCAATGTCCGGTCGCCCCACTGTAGCAATGGTGTCGGCAAACAGTTTTTCGATGGCGGCCGCGCTGGTCAGATCAGCCTGGAAGGCAACTGCCTTGGCGCCGGCCTGTTCGATTGCTGCAACCGTCTGGTCGGCTGCTGACTTGGCCTGACTGCCATGATAGTGAATGGCTACGGCTTTTGCGCCGTGCTGCGCGAATTCGCGTGCCAGTAGTCCGCCCAGGTTTTTTGCGCCACCTGCAATGAGAACCACTTTTCCTTCAATTGTATTTCGGGACATATGTTTTTCCTCTGGATTTGGGACGCGACGTATTGCCACGTTTGTCATACAGATTAATTGATCGCAAATTTCAAATAAAGCTGTTATTGTTGACGTCTTACGTCAGTATTCACGAACAATAGCGTACTCATGGATAAGATCAGGCAAATGCAGGCCTTCATCCAGGTGATGAAAAGCGGCAATTTCACGCGTGCGGCCGAAGCGCTGCGTTTGCCGCGCTCGACGGTTTCCACTCTGATACAGGAGCTGGAAGATCGCTTGGGCGTTCAGCTTTTGCGCCGTACAACGCGTCGTATGACACCCACCTTCGAGGGGACACAGTTTGTCAAGACTGCGCGTGAAATCGTGGATGCGATCGAAGCGTCCGAGCAGATGTTTCATCCGGACTCACAGCAAATGACAGGTCGGCTCAGGATCGATATGCCCAGTCGCATTGGCCGACGCATCATCATCCCCGCGCTACCTTCGTTGATCGCGATGCACCCTGGCGTCGAACTGGAAGTGAGCATGACCGATCGCATGGTCGATCTTGTTTCCGAAGGCATCGATTGCGTCATACGGGTGGGGGAATTGAGCGACTCCGATCTGATTTGCCGAAAACTCGGTGATATCGATATTATCACCTGTGCCAGCCCAGCTTATCTTGCACGCATGGGCACTCCCGCAACACCTGACGTATTGGGTGCGCATCAGGTGGTGAACTATGCCTCGCGGTTTCCGATAGCCATGCCGGCTTGGGAATACGTGGTTCACGGCAAACCGAATGCGGTCGCCATGAACAGTGTGATTTCGGTCAATAACGTGGAAGGCTATCTGGCTGCCGCGCTTGCCGGAATGGGGCTGATCCAGATTCCGGCATTTGATGTGCGCGATCTGCTTGAATCTGCAGAACTGATTGAAGTGCTGCCGCAATTTCGTGCGCCATCCATGCCACTGACTTTTCTTTATGCCCGGCGGCGCAATGTGCCTGCGCGTATCCGCATATTTCAGCATTGGGTTTCCGACCTGCTGCGCAAAGAGGGTGTGTTCAATGGTTCGTAGCAATTGACAATACCAGGGTATGGATCGGTCAGCGGATTAAATGTGGTCAACAGGTGTGTAATGAGCATTCGGAAGGCAAGGCTTGCCACTGCGTTCAAACTTGGGATTGCTCTCGGGTGGGGGCGGACCAGAACAGCGCGTTCTATCTGCATGCTTGACGTTAGCCGCGGATGACGCCAAGCATGCAAAAACACCAGGTATCGGGGTGGCACAGAAAAGTCTGGTTCGAAGGCGGCAACGGGCATTTCTGTTATATATTTTTACACTCTCGTTTTGAGTTGATGCGGGCGCCGGTTTACCGGAGAATAGGAAATCCACAGGTAGCTCAACTGGTAGAGTATCCGAGTACTTCACGAGGAGGTTTACGGTTCGAACCCGTACCTGTGGAAGAATTCCCGCCCCGGTATTGCGCTTTCTGATTGGCGTGCTGGCAAGTGCCAGCATGATCCGTTTATTGCGCGATGCCGGGGTTTATATTTTTCTGTCTCTTATCAATAATCAGGGCGATTGATATCGCTTTGCATATTGGCAGCCTTGTCAGCCCCGCGCGGGCAATTTTCTGCTATCGGGCAAACCTTGCGCTATCAGATCGCATACCAATCCAGTGCTTGCCGGCGCAGGCGGCTGCGTTCAAGCGCATGCAGGAGGGACGGATTGTCATGAATTTTATAAGAATAAATTCGGCATCCCTCCTTTACTATGGGTATGCTCGATCAACGCGTGTGAGCACTGCTCACCAACAAATCGTAGAACAATTTGACAACTGGGTTCAGCGCCTTGGTTCGCCTGTGAATCAATCCTATGCTGCGGGTCACTTGCGGGTTGCATAGCGGCAAGCTCACCAGCGACGCATGCTCCATACCGGGCATCGCCAGCCGTGGAACAACGCCCACACCTAATCCTGCCTCCACCATACTTACCAAAGCAGGCACATGCTGCACTTCGCAAAAATGGCGCGGCCGCACCCCGCCATGTGCCAGCGCCTGGTCAATCAAAAAGCGGTTTCCGCTGCCCTGGGCAAGGCTGATATATTCGTATGTGCTCAAGTCGGCCCAATCGACCGTCTTCTGTTGCGCCAGGGGATGATCTCGCCGAACCGCGACAACAAAAGGTTCTTCAAGCAGCGGGGTGAAATCAATGTCCGCATCATTCACGCCAATATAAGTCAGGCCAAAGTCGGCTTCGCCTCGCGCGACTGCCGTCAAAACCTGTGACGACGACTCATCAATAATGCGAATACTGATGCGGGGATACCGCTCATGAAATGTGCGAACGACGCCTGGCAGGAAATAGGCCACAGCCGAAGGGACGCAGGCGATGGTCACCAGTCCTGACAGACGCTCTGACACTTCCTGTATACCGACAAGCGCATTTTCAAGTTCATTGAGCACGTTGCGCGCTCGGGGAACAAAGCCACGACCGATTGTTGTCAATTCGACTTTGCGTGTCGTACGCAGCAGAAGCTGCACGCCCAGGGCCGCTTCCAGTTTGTCTATGCGACGCGAGAGGGCGGACTGCGACAAATGCAATGCTTCTGATGCAGCACGGAAACTGCCAAGATCGGCGACTGCCAGGAATGTTCGTAAATCTATCAAATCAAATTTCATGCGTTTTCATCAATAATCAATCGAATTTTTGCACTTTACTTCATATTCAACCTCTATCTATCATATCGCATAGCAAAATTCATAAGACGCGATACCGCAGAGGAGATCTTCCAATGAGAAAAAAACGTTCGTTCAGCCAGTCCCTGTTGTGCCTTTTAAGTAGTACCTTGTTTTTTCTGCCTGTTGCCGCAGCACATGCGCAGACCTGGCCTGAACGACCCATTCGCCTGCTTGTTCCGTACGCGCCCGGAGGAAGCTCTGACGTCGTCGCCAGGGCGGTCGCATCAGAAATGTCCAAGGATCTGGGACAGCAAGTTGTCGTAGAGAACAAAGGTGGTGCCCAGGGAATGATTGCGACAACGGAAGTGGCTCGCGCCAAACCTGATGGCTATACCCTGATTCTGGGGCATGTCGGCACATTGGCTGTCAATCCGTCCATGATCCCAAAGCTGCCATATGATCCTCGTCGGGATTTTGCGCCAATCACACTGCTGGCCAAGCTTCCAATGGTTTTTGCACTGGGCAACGGTGTTGATGCGGCGGATTTCTCGTCATTCGTGGCGCTTGCCAAATCCAAGCCAGGAGTCATGAATTACGGTTCTGCGGGCAATGGCAGTGCAGGTCACCTTGCGTTTGAAATGCTCAAGACAGCGACGGGAATCAATGTGGTCCATGTTCCTTACAAAGGTACAGGAGCGCAATTGAATGATCTTCTTGGCGGCTTTATTGATGCTGCGGCAGCAGGCACACCAGGCTTGTTGCCAGCTGCGCAGGCAGGAAAAATAAAAATCATTGCCGTGGGCTCCAGAAAACGTCTTGCCGTTCTTCCTGATATTCCAACGGTTGAGCAAGCGGGTTATCCAGGCTTTGAAAGTTCCCAATGGTTTGGTCTGCTGGCGCCCGCTGGAACACCGGAGAGCGTCGTCGAACGTTTGCACAAGTCCGCGCTTGTGGCATTGCAATCGACGTCAGTGCGCCGGCGCATGGAATATGACGCTAGCGAGATATCTGGCGCAGGCCCGCAGCAGTTCGCAGCCTTTATCAATTCTGAAGAGCGTCGCTGGCGCCAAGTGGTGCATAGCGCCAGGCTTTCGGTCGAATAGTCATCTTTTATTTTTAGGAAACCCGTATGAACAGAACAAATAACAAAGTTATTGTCCCGCAAGATGAATTGACCGCGCTCGGCGTTGCCGCTTTTCAAAACCTGGGGCTGGCGCCCGAAAACGCGGCAGATGTGGTGAGCATTCTGGTACTGGCGGATCTGTTTGGGCTCTCCACGCATGGCCTGAGTCGGATCGAATCCTATGGTTCCCGCATTCAGGTGGGCGGCATCAATGCAAATGCACATATTACGATCCAGAAACCGGCTGCCGGTCTTCGCCTGGTAGATGGTGATAACGGCATCGGTCCGCTGGTCGGCATGCACGCGCTGCGGGCAGCCATGGAGGCAGCGCAGGATTGTGGCATCGGAATGGCATTCGCACGACAAAGCAATCATTTTGGCCCGATATCGCCATATGGGCTGATTGCCGCAGAAGCCGGCTTTGCCAGTATCATCGGCAGCAATGCCACGACCACGATTGCACCCTGGGGGGGAACAGACGCGCGGGTTGGCAACAGTCCCATTGGCTTTGCCGTGCCCAATCCGGCAGGCAATCACTTCCTGCTTGATATGGCCATGAGCGTTGTCGCTCGCGCCAAAATTCGCAATGCGCTCAAGGCCGGCAGCGATATCCCGGACACGTGGGCAACAGACGCCTCGGGCAAGCCAACTCATAGCCCCAAAGAAGCCTTGGACGGATTCCTGCTACCTATCGGTGGGCACAAGGGATATGGTCTGGCGCTGATGGTGGATTTGTTCGCGGGTTTGTTATCGAATGCCGCCTATCTGACACATGTCAAATCCTGGGTTGATTCTCCCGATGAACCACAGAACCTGGGGCATTTCTTTATTCTGATTGACACGCGCAAGCTCGGATCAACGCAGTGGCTGACAGAACGTATGAATGATTTTGCCTCCATTTTGCATGACAGTCCGGCCGCAGACCAGTCACGTCCGGTTATCCAGCCAGGAGAGATTGAACTGAACAATCTGAGGCGCCAGACGTCCGAAGGCATCACTATCGACGCCGATGTACTCCGTCTGTTGCAGCAATACGCAAAAAAACCGTCGCAATCTGCTTGACTAAGTATCACAGGAGACATAACCATGAAGATTTCGATGTTTTCAGCAGCCTTGGTCGCGGCAACCATGATTCCTTTACCGGCAATTGCCAGCGATTACCCCGCCAAACCCGTTCGCGTGATTGTTCCCTATGTTGCCGGTGGTGCAGCGGATATTACGGCGCGGATTATTTCCCAGAAAATGTCGGAGCACCTTGGGAAAAGCTTTGTTGTGGAGAACAAGCCGGGGGCGAACGGCATGATCGGTACGAATGTCGTCGCCAAGGCACCGGCGGACGGTTATACGCTGGTGCTGACTGCCAGTGGCCCGTTGGTTGTCAATCCATCGCTGTATGAAAAAACGCCCTATGATCCGGTTGTCGATCTGGCTCCTATCAGCCAGATTACACGTTACCAATACGTACTGGTGGTACCTGAAAAATCACCCATTGCCAGTGTCGACGACCTGATCCGCAAGGCAAAAGAAAAGCCCGATGAGGTCACTTTCGGGTCAGCCGGCATCGGTGCGGGCGGGCATTTCGCTGGTGAACTGTTGTCTGTCATGACGCATACGAAAATGACTCATGTACCTTACAAGGGCAACGCGCAAGCGCTGACTGATATCCTGAGCGGACTGCTCACTTTCACGTTTGACACGGTTGTGACAGCGACGCCACACATCCAGTCGGGAAAATTACGAGGTTATGCGGTATCCGGTCCGGTACGGGCGCAAGCCCTGCCTGATATCCCGACGATGCAGGAACTCGACTACAAGGGCTTTGACATTACGCAATTTCAAGGCTTGCTGGCGCCTGCCGGTACTCCCCCCGAGATCATTGCAAAATTGCATGAAGCCGTTGTTTATGCATCCGGCCAGCCCGACGTCATTCAGCGCCTGGGGAAAGAGGGTGGCAACGAAATCATCGCAGGCACACCGGATGAGTTCGCTGCGCAGATCAAAGCCGATTTGGATAGATATCGCAAGCTCATTATTGATGCCAACATAAAGGCGGAGTGAATCATGTACAAGGTAGACGTATTGGTGCAAGGCTATCCCGGACGCTCCGTTTGCAACGGTGGCCTGGGTTGGAGTACAACAACCCTGCTACGCAGTGAACAACACAAAATCTTGGTGGATGTGGGGGCTTTCGGCGTCCGTCATTTTTTGGAGCAGCAACTGAAAAGTCGTGGCGTATCACCGGAGGAAATCACGGATGTGGTTTTGACGCATGCGCATTATGATCACGCAGTCAATTTCGTTCTGTTTCCCAATGCGACGGTATGGATAGGCGCAAAAGAACTGTCCTGGGCATCTGCGCAGCCACCGGGATTCAACCCTCTGCCGGAACTGTACGTGCGTGAACTGGCACATTCGCCCAAGGTCCGGCGTGTGCAGGACGGAGACACTTTTTTGCCCGGTATAACAGCCATTGCATCACCGGGACATACCCCGGGTCATCTGCTGTTCTATGTCGACCTACCGGACCAGGCGATTCTTTTTACCGGGGATGCCGCCAAGAACCGGGCGGAACTTCTGTCCGGCAGTGTCAATGATACCTGCGATGCACAGGCCAGCGCAGATACCCTGAAACGGATATGGGATATCTGGAAACGTGTTCCCGATACCTTGCTGGTTCCGGGCCATGATCTGGGCATGAGGCTGCACGAATCCGGTGAACCTTTTTATGTGGGAGAAAGATTGGCCGCCATCAACGCGTGGTTTGGCGACACGCTTGAACCCACCCGTATTAACCTGTGTTGCGGCGGACATTCTGCCCGTTACAATATCTGAAACATCATCAATTATTTTCCTACCCTATGAAAACTGATTCTGCTATTATCGCTGCATTCACGCCTGCTGGCCGACTGCGAGCCTCTATTAATCTTGGCAATCCCATCCTTGCCGGACGCGATCATCAAGGTAATGCCACCGGAATATCTGTTGACCTGGCTCACGCGTTTGCCGACCGGCTGGGCGTTCCCCTGGACCTCGTTGTACTGGAGAGCGCTGGCCGCTCTGTTGAAACCGTATCCGGCGAGAAAGCGGATATCGGGTTTTTTGCCATCGATCCCATGCGTGCGGCAGAAATCGCCTTCACCGCTGCCTACATCCACATTGAAGGCGCCTATCTCGTGAGAGAAGAATCGGCCATTGACTCGCTGGAGGCTGTTGACCAGCAGGGTATCCGCGTTACGGTCGGAAAGGGTAGCGCATACGACCTGTTCCTTAGCCGTGAGCTCAAGCGGGCCGAAATCACGCGCGCGCTCACGTCCCCGACTGTAGTTGAAACGTTTCTGAGTGAAAATACGGATGTCGCTGCAGGCGTTCGTCAGCAACTGGAAGCCGACGCATTGAAGCATCCCGGCCTGCGCTTGATCCCAGGCAGCTTCATGACTATCTGCCAGGCAATGGGGGTACCACGCAGCCGAGGATCCCAAGCATTGGGGTACCTGGCAGAATTTGTAGAAGATATGAAAAGAAGTGGGTTCATCCAGGAGGCCATGAACAAGCATGGCATCAAAGGCGCAATCGTGGCTCCTCGCACAGCACCGCAGGCTGAACTATAGCATTCCCATATCGGGCACACACACGCCCCATATGGGTGTTTTCCCAGGAATCCGCAATAGTCTGCGTCCGCAAACTCGCTGGTTGCTTCTTTTCATGTAAGCTGGTTAGATTCACAGGGTCGGCAGTGGTCTGCCGGATCATTTACATAAATGGAGTACTGGGATGCTGGTAACAAGAATTAGAACCTCGCTGGAATATGAGATATTTTCGGCAAGTGAGTTTTTTCTGAATATGCTGGTTTCCAAAAAAAGCCAATTGATTCTGGAAGAGTGCCTGAGTGTGGATTATATCGACGGCAATGGGAGCAAGACGCCTGTGCATTTTCAAAAAAATATTGATGCCGTGGGCGGACGCTTCGTTTCGTTTCCTGCCAGGGAAGGAACGATCAATGTCGATTACACGGTCAGCGTCGTTACCAACAATGCCAGGCGAGCGTCCGAGGCCGCCATTTATCCCATCGGGCGTCTGCCAAAGAAAACCATTCCCTGCTTGCGGCCAAGCCGGTATTGTGAATCGGATGTACTCTCAGCCCAGGTGCAGGCTCTTTTCTGCGCCCAGGGCGATGGCATCGTACTGGTCGAATCAATCATTGACTGGATACAGGAAAATATTCAATATGAAGTGGGGTATTCAGATTCCACTACTTCAGCCGCCGATGTATTTGAAAAGCGCAAAGGCGTATGCAGGGATTTTGCTCATTTGGCCATCACGTTTTGCCGTGCATTGAATATACCTGCCCGCTTTTGCGTGGGCTATGTATATTTTGAAGAGCCCCCTCAGGATTTTCACGCGATTTTTGAGGCGTACCTGGGCGGGCGATGGATCAAGTTTGACCCCACACGGCTGGCGCCGCCCGATAGTCTGGTGGTTATTGCACGTGGCAACGATGCCAAGGATACGCCCTTTGCCACTATTTTCGGCAATATAAAACCCATCCGCATGCGCATCAATATCGAGCAGGAGGATCCGTATTCAGATTTGCATTTGAAGGCAGGCGATGAGCAGGCGGCGATTATTGGCCGCTAGGACGCTGGGTCCGGTGTCGTTGCCTGCCTGGCCATTATTGCTTTTGTTCTTCCTTGCGGGAGATAACCTTGCCTGTATTGGCATCGATGACCAGTTCATATTTGGTGCCGGGCTTGAGGGTTGTCACTTCATATGACCAGACGTTGTTTTCCCGGTCAAAATCCACTTCGACCGCTTTGGCGCCGGTTTCTG
>JBOIGK010000491.1:0-2927 GCA_050742695.1 Advenella sp.
CATCAGCGTCGTGCGTCGTCAGGCGGATATCCACCTTGTTGTAAACATTACTCCACTCCGGATGGTGATTCGCCTGCTCGGCCAGCAAAGCGACTTTTGTCATGAAGCCAAAGGCCTGGACAAACGAATCAAAAGTAAAATGCCGACGCAACGCTTTGCCCTCTTCGTCCAGCCCCCACCCATCAAGCGAGGCCAGCGCAATGCCAATATCTGCGTCATTCAAGGGTGTCATGACAAACTCCTGTTGCCATCTGCATCCAGATGGCTTAATCATTGATAAGCTGTTTTTTCTATAGTAATGCAAAGCGCCGGTTACAACAACAAGCCTGCCACACCCCGGCAAGCCCCTAACTTTCAACACCCACTTTTTGATCCGCATTAGCACCGGCACTTTCTTGCCGGCACGACGCCTCGTGTTGCCCCGGGTAGCGCGACTGACGTTATCATCGATAGTAGCGTAATCATGCGAAGGAACACAGATCATGGATGAACAGGTCCTGGGGGCCATGCAAAAGTGGCCCGATGTGCCGGCAGTATATGGCTGGCTGTCGCTCAACGCCCACGGCGACTGGCTGCTGCATACCGATGGCGGCGCACGCGAGGGGCAAAGCGGCGAGAAAATCGCCAACGCACAGATCCGCCAGTTCATGAACCGCAACTACGCGGCGAACGAGGCCGGAGAATGGTTCTTCCAAAACGGCCCGCAACGGGTATTTGTCGATCTTGCCTGCGCCCCCTATATTGTCCGGCTGGCCGACGATATGCAAACGCTTCTGACCCATAACGAACTGTCCGTCACCCGAATCAGCCAATGGCTGCTGGACGCACAAGGCCGGCTTTATATGCAGACTGAACACGGCGCGGCAATGCTGGCTGGCCGTGATATGGGCCTGCTGAGCACCCGCCTGCAGGTCATGCCCGGGGCCGGCACGCAGGTAGCACCCACACCGCTTGACCATAGCCATCTGCAAGCGCTGCAAGACGGCAGCACCTTGCCGGTGTCCCTGGACGGCGCGCCCGATTGGACGGCGCCCATGCAATGGGTGGAAAGCACGCATATTCCGGCAAGACTGGGCTTTGTTCGTGAGCCTGCAGCCGACTAATGCTTTTTGCCAATAATCGGGCATTATTGTTTACACTATGCCTGAATCCATCGCACCAGAAAAAAACACCATGACGTTACCCAGCGCTTTGCATTATTTCCCTGCCCCCACGACCCAGGCTTTCTGCAGCCAGTGTGGCAACCCGCTGACGCGTCTGGTCCCGCCTGATGACAATCGCGAACGTGACGTCTGCAATCATTGTGGCGCCGTCCATTATCGCAACCCGCTGATCGTAGTGGGTACCGTTCCGATCTGGAACGATCAGATCCTGCTGTGCCGCCGGGCCATTGAGCCCCGTTACGACACCTGGACCCTGCCGGCCGGCTTTATGGAACTGTCAGAGACGACCAGCCAAGGCGCCTTGCGCGAGACCGATGAAGAAGCCGGTGCGGATATCAGGCTGGGCAACCTGTTTACGGTCCTGGATGTGCCACGCGTCAATCAGGTGCATATGTATTTTCTGGCAACGGTCACGAGCGAACGCCTGAACCCGGGGCCTGAATCGCTCGAAGCCCGGTTCTTCAATCTGGACGAAATACCCTGGGATGAGCTGTCGTTTCGCACCGTTTCCCATACCTTGAAGGCCTACCTGCAAGATCGGGCCAGCGGCGTATTTACGACGCATTATCACAGCATCGAATAAGCAGTTGCACCCGGGTTCTTCGCCACCATGATTACACTGCCCTGCCTAGATAACGGCGAGCCATTTCCTCCGGCCTGCCAGGCATTGAAAGAGCCGGATGGTCTGCTGGCGTTTGGCGGTGATCTGTCCACGTCCCGCCTGTTGCAAGCCTACAGACTCGGCATTTTCCCCTGGTATTCGGCCGACCAGCCGGTACTGTGGTGGTCTCCTTCTGCGCGCATGGTACTGCAATGCGATGCCTTCAGGATATCGCCAAGCCTGGGCAAGCTGCTCAAGCGGGTTGCCCGTAACGAGCGCCAGCACGACGCCACCATCAGGGTAACGACCGACACGTGTTTCGAGGCGGTGATGCGTGCCTGTGCCGCACCGCGTGGCGCACAGGCCGGCACCTGGATTACAGATGAAATGATCGCTGCCTACACGGAACTACACCGCCAGGGCTATGCTCATTCAATTGAAACCTGGCAGGACGGGCGGCTGACCGGCGGTCTGTACGGCATCGGCATCGGGCGCATGTTTTATGGAGAATCCATGTTCTCCACCAGCAGCAACACCTCCAAAATCGCCCTGGCCTGGCTGGTGCGCTTTCTCAAAGCCAATCAGGTGCCCTGGATCGACTGCCAGCAGGATACGCCTCATCTGGCCAGCATGGGCGCACGCCCCCAGCCCCGGGCAGCGTTTCTGCGCCATGTATCAGAGTCAGTCAATCAGCCTGAGCTGCCCTGGCCCGCTGGCCAGATGCTGGGTGACGGAACTATCGTTCCCCCGATGTGAGCAAATACATTTTTAAGGTATAGTTGGCGAAAATGCCCCACCAGCCGGTAACCAGCCATGAGCGATATCCACGACCCGTCCTTCAACGTCTTGCAGTTTTATCTGACTGCGCCCTATTCCTGTAGCTATCTGGACGGGAAAATGGCGCGCTCGCAAGTGGTCGTGCCCGGGCACCTGATTCGCCCGCCCATTTATGCCCAATTGCTGCGCAATGGTTTTCGACGCAGCGGCCTGTTTACCTACCGGCCCCGCTGCGACCAATGCCGCGCCTGTATTTCAGTCAGAATAAATTGCGCCCAATTTGCGCCCAGCCGCACCCAGCGCCGTATTCTGAAACGCCATGACAATTTGCGGGCCAGCATCCGCGCCCTGGAATGGGACGAAAGCCACTTTGACCTGTATAAGAA
>JBOIGK010000492.1:0-7127 GCA_050742695.1 Advenella sp.
TCTCTCATCTGGCGACATTGATCAAACGACTGAAGGCGGATCGTCCGCATGCATTGGTTCTGGATGGTGGAGATACCTGGCAGGGTTCTGCGACCTCTCTTTGGACCAAAGGACAGGATATGATCGATGCCTCGTTGTTGCTGGGCGTGGATATGATGACGGCGCACTGGGAATTTACCTATGGCATGGATCGCGTGCAGGAAGCCGTAGAGGGCCTTAAGGGCAAGATCAATTTCCTGGCACAGAATGTCGAAACGTCAGATTTTGGTGACCCGGTATTTGAGCCTTATTCTATTCGGCAAATCAATGGTGTACAGGTAGCAGTTATTGGCCAGGCTTTTCCATACACACCTATTGCCAACCCCCGCTATATGGTCAGCGACTGGACTTTCGGCATCCAGGACCAAAAATTACAGGAAACCGTTGACGAGGTCCGCGGCAAAGGCGTGGCTGCGGTTATTGTTCTGTCTCATAATGGGATGGACGTGGATCTCAAGCTTGCAAGCAAGGTTACCGGAATTGATGCCATATTAGGGGGACACACGCACGATGGCGTGCCTGAACCGGTGATCGTTTCCAATGCCAAAGGCAAAACGCTGGTGACCAATGCCGGCAGCAATGGCAAATACCTGGCGGTGTTGGACCTGGACGTGGATAAGGGCGGTGTCAAGGGCTTTCAGTATAAATTGCTGCCGGTTTTCTCCAACTTCCTGGATCCGGATCCTCAGATGGAAAAAATGATTCAGTCTGTACGTGCACCGTATCTGGATAAGCTGAATGAAAAGCTCGCGGTCACAAACGAATTGCTTTATCGCAGAGGCAACTTTAACGGGTCTTTTGATCAGCTCATCGTTGACGCGTTGCTTCAGGAAAAAGGCGCACAGATTGCTTTTTCACCGGGATTTCGCTGGGGAACCACCTTGTTGCCCGGGCAGGCAATTACGATGGATGATGTGATGAATCAAACAGCCATAACGTATCCAGGCACAACGCTCAATGAAATGAGCGGTGAAACGATCAAAACCGTACTGGAGGATGTCGCTGACAATCTGTTCAATACCGATCCTTACTATCAGCAAGGCGGTGATATGGTTCGTGTCGGTGGCTTGAACTATACAATTGATCCGAACCAGTCCATGGGCAATCGCATCAGCAATATGACATTGAACGACAAGCCGTTGGAAGCGGGCAAAGTCTATAAAGTTGCCGGCTGGGCTTCAGTGCAGGAATCGAGTGAGCAGGGCGAGCCCATCTGGGAGCTGGTCAGTCGCTATCTGAAAGACAAAAAAGTGGTCGGAGATATTCAACTGAACACTCCGCAAATCAAAGGCATTGAAAACAATCAGGGTTTTATGTAAGCATAGCCCTGGTTTTGCAATTGCGTGAGGCGCACAACGCCGGATGGGGTAAAGTCAGCTTCCAGCATGAATTTATCTTTGTCCAGCTTTCTGCGTTTCATTGTAATTTCACACACTTCAAACGTGACGTTTCTTGCCGATAGCGCGGCAATGAGGGGAGCTGTGGAGGCAGCATCTTTATAATCTGTCATCATCATGTCTACGCCTTCCGAATGCATGACCACTTTCATATCAGTGTCGGGATTGTAGTCAAGTTGATTGCGAATATTGCGCAAGGCCTTGAGCGCCTGATGCTCGGCATCGTCTATATGGTAGACAACCTTGTCTTTGGCAAGCGCTACGCTGGAAGCCAAAACACAAGAGGCGCCGATTATTAAAAGTGAAATTTTCCTGAACATATCCATCATCCAATTTAAAAAAACCTGTTATTAATTTAATTGCTGCAACATTAGAATGCGATTTTTCCTACAGCAGCGAAATGGGGAAAACCCCTAGGGCGTGGATTTTACTTCGATTTATATTTCAAATGAAATAATCCGGATTGATGGATGCGGCCAGGAATGAATGAAAGCAGGCATCTTGCCTGGCACGCTGCGCTCCGATAATTAAATAGTGAATATATTGCAACCGTTGTTGT
The DNA here is from genome assembly GCA_050742695.1 of Advenella sp. Lineage (GTDB taxonomy): Bacteria > Pseudomonadota > Gammaproteobacteria > Burkholderiales > Burkholderiaceae_B > Advenella. The sequence continues at coordinate 1,996 of JBOIGK010000492.1, forward strand.
TGATGTTTATATACGTCAGCTTAATGTTCCATTAATCTTGAGGGTGCATGATGGGCGCGGCGCCTATGGCACGGTTCATGAATTCCTTACACACCATTAAAGTGATAACTGGTTTTGGAATACTAATTAACCTTGATTCCAAGTTGACGGATCAGTGGAGCCCACCTGTCCATCTCACTTCGTATGAAAGCGTCCAGCTCTTCAGGCGTGGAAGTGACCAGTTCCATGGCTGAAAGTCGATCACCCAACCCAGGAAGCGCCACAATCCGGCCAATTTCTGCGTTCAGTTTCGCAACGATGTCCGGTGGCGTACCCGCAGGCGCCAACAGACCAAGCCATTCGGTCGTCACCACATCTACGCCCTGTTCCTTAAAGGTTGGGATGTCGGGCATTGAGCGATAGCGTTTCTCAGAGGAAATGCCCAAAGGCTTGACCTTCTTGCTTTTATATTGCTCCCAGGCCTGGCCCACCGTCGCGAAGGTCATGGGTATATGGCCTGCGATGGTATCCATGAGGGCCGGCGTCCCGCCTTTATATACGACATGCTGCATGTCTATGCCAGCCTTCTGTTTTAATAGTTCAGCAGTTAAATGCGTCATAGAGCCGGTTCCTGCAGATCCGAAGCTGATGACGTTCGGCTGGCGTTTGGCAAGCGCAACCAGTTCAGTCAGATTGTTGGCTTCAAAGCCCGGGTTGGCATAGGCTACGATGGGTGTGCGAGCCATCAGGCCGATAGGCTGAAAATCTTTTAGCGTGTCATAGGGCATCGTCGAGTGCATGGCCGGGTTGGTCGTATGGTTGCTGACGGAAATGATGAGGGTATATCCGTCTGCTGGCGATCTGGCCAGGGCGGTCGTGCCGATCAGAGTGGAGGCGCCGGGGCGCAATTCTATTAGTACTGGTTGTCCCCAATGCTTCTGCATTTTCTGGCCAATCACCCGCGCAAGCGTGTCCACCGGTCCTCCCGCCGCAAAGGGGACGATGATCTTGATCGGCTTTTCCGGGTACTTGTCGGCAGCCGATTGGGCGAATGAGACGCTGGTCATACACAAGCCCATAGTCGTGACGATCGACATGAAGAATGCCCGTCGTTTCAGATTTACAGCGATCTCCGTATCCTTTGAAGGTTGTTGTGTTTCGTGTCGTAAAAGCCGTTGCATCCGCCGTCGTTATTGGTCGCATTATATCGACCTATTTTTCGCAATATAACGCTTCAGTATTTCGATATTCGAAACACTGTTTTTCCTGCTCTTTGTTAAGTGCACTATGCCGACTATGCATATCCAAGCCCATTCATTGGCCTGACTGTGCATTTGGAAGGCATCAGACAAAAATAAATATTTTCCAGGCGCTGCATCCAAAGACGGCGCCTGCGTGTATTCAGTAAAGCAGGGCAGAACACTGCCTCTGTCCAATAGTCTTTCCTTTGGAGAATGTTTATGACTTTGCAATCGATCGTCCGCCTGTCTCAACCTGTATGCCTCGCGCTATTGCTGGCCGCAGGTAGTACGATGACCTACGCTGCCAGCAGCTTTTCTCAGGACAGCCTGCCCAGCTCCATCAAGGTGCCAGAGGGTAACAAGGTGGCCTGGGAAACCGTAGGTACTGGGGAAATTACCTATGAGTGCCGCGAAAAGGTCAAAGCCGCCGGCCAGACTGAATGGGTGTTTGCCGGCCCCAAGGCTCAGCTTAAGGATCGCACCGGCAAGCATGTCGGTAATTATTACGGTCCTCCAGCCACCTGGGAAGCGATGGACGGTTCCAAAGTGACTGCAACTCAGTTGGCGGTGGCGCCTGCCGGCGATGGCAATCTGCCTTATCAACTGGTGAAGGCCAATCCAGCGATGGGGGATGGTAGTATGACTGGCGTCACCTACATCCAGCGTGTGGCGCTCAAGGGTGGTGTGGCTCCCAAAACGGGGTGCACTGCTGCCAGCAAGGGTGAGAAGATCAAGGTAGCCTACCAGGCCGACTATATCTTCTGGAAAGCGCAATAAGCCAGCGCGGGCGGAGCCACTTTGTGGGCCTGTCCGCAAAACAGAAACCAACCCGGGAATCGAGCGACTGTGACGCCTTCTTCTGACAGCTTTGATTACGAGGCCGCGCTGGCTGCATGTGCTGCAGATCACCGCGACGCCTTGCTACAGATTTACAACCACGAGGGTGGGCGTCTTCTGGGCGTGGTGTTACGGATTGTTCGCGACAAGGCCATGGCCGAAGATATTGTGCATGACACTTGCATAAAAATATGGACCGGTGCATCGGGCTTTGATCCAGCAAAAGGGACGGCTCGTGGCTGGATCTACAGCATAGCGCGCCATCTGGCGCTCAATGCCGTGCGCGACAGTCGTCGCAATGTTGATCTGGATGACGATGCGGTGAGCGCACTGGATGACAAGGCCTCGCTCGAGGCTTGGAATGACATGACAGACAGTTTCGCCTGGGAAACCAGCCATGGCCGCATCACCTTCTGCCTGGAACAGCTTGAGCCGGCGCGACGCAACTGTATCCTGCATGCGTATGTGGATGGTTTCTCCCATCGGGAAATCGCTGAACGCCTGAATGCGCCGCTGGGCACCATCAAGGCCTGGATCAAACGCAGCCTGGCCGCCCTAAGGGAGTGTTTGACTTGAGCCCTGTATCTTCGAGCGCACCAGCCGCTGATTTATTCGAGTTGGCAGGAGAATATGTGCTGGGCACCTTGTCTGGCCGGCAGCGCCGCGATGTGCAGCAACGCCTGGCGCAGGAGCCTGCGTTGCGGGCAGCGGTAGCGGAATGGGAAGACCGTCTTTTGCCATTGACAGCACTTGTGCCGGCGGTGCCTCCGTCGCCACGGCTCTGGCCGCGGGTTATCCGCAGTCTGGATGCAATGGAACCTGTCGCCACCTCGGCGCCGCTCGCCAGCCGCCACGGAGTACGGGATTCGTTGTGGCGTTCACTGGCATTTTGGCGAGGACTGACTGTCGCCGGCTTTACTGCTGCGGCAATCGCCATGATGATACTGCCAGTCCAGTTCGGGACGCCGGAGACGCGATTTATGGTGGTGCTGGTCGCACCGGGCGACAAATCGCCCGGCTGGGTCGTGCAGGCGCGTGCCGACCAGAGGGTTGAGTTAATTCCGCTGGGCATGCTGCAAGTGCCTGCCGACAAGTCTTTGCAATTCTGGACCAAAGCCGATGACTGGAAGGCGCCGGTATCGCTGGGTGTTATTCAACCGGGTGAGCGTGTAACCGTATCGCTCGATAATTTGCCCAGCTTGCAAATAAACCAACTGTTCGAGCTGACGCTGGAGCCACGCACAGGTTCGCCGACTGGGCGGCCCACCGGACCGATCCAATTCATCGGGCGGGCGGTGCAAGTGTACTGACGACCGCTGTCCGTCTGATGGACTTGTCTGTGATGGCCGCTTCAAGGCCCATTTCCTCTTGGGGCTGGTTACAACGCTTGTCCCATCATGGATTGCTGAGTCCTGCATAAAGACGCATCGATAGATACCCGATCTTGTATTGAACCGCGTTGCTCTCGCGCAATTTTTCCATAGTCTGAATAATTTTTAATTCGTCTGTCTACGCACTTCGCGCTTAATTAATCGAACAGCCGAAGGCTCCTGGATCCAAAACACTCTATAATAATTATCACAATCGAAATAAATAGATTGTCAGGAGGGCTTCATATTTAAACGACAATATGAAGCAGGACACCTGCGGTATCTCGCACAGAGAACCGTCGACGTCTGGTATCCCGCCCATTTGACACTATCGGCCAAGAGGGCGTGTTTTCACACTGCATACCGGGGTTTACCTTGTAAACCAGTCTAGCCATTAATAAAAAGGAATGAACTTGAATAATTTGGGAAAAATGATCGCCGGATTTGCAGTCGTTTTCGCATCTTCGGCGGCGATAGCGCAGGGCGCAAACACAGAAAATGTTGACGTGATCATTGAGAACGGATTCGTATTCGATGGCACGGGCGCGCCGTGGGTCAAGGCAGACGTGGCAATCACGGGCGACCGCATCAAGGCGATTGGAAGCCTGCAGGATATGAGTGCAAAGCGACGAATCGACGCTACCGGCCTTTACGTGTCGCCAGGTTTTATCGATCCGCATACCCATGCCGGCGAGGGCCTTATACAAAGTGATCTGGCCGGTGCAGAACCACTTTTGGTGCAAGGACTGACAACAGTCATGATCAATCCGGATGGCGGCAGTGTGCAAAAAGTCGACTCCGTTGACATAGCAGGTCAGCGTAAGGTCCTTTTGGATCATGGAGTCGGCTTGAATGTGATTCAGCTCGTGCCCCATGGGATGGTGCGCGGCGCGGTAATGGGGGATGTGGATAAGCACGCAAGTCCTGAACAGCTTGACAAGATGCGCGCACTGGTTCGCAAGGGGATGCAGGATGGTGCATTCGGGATGTCCAGTGGCCTCTTTTATGTGCCTGGGTCGTTTGCTGACATTTCAGAACTCGTTGAACTCGGTAAGGTGGTAGGGGAGTATGGCGGCCTATATACCAGTCACATCCGCGATGAAAGTGACTATTCGATCGGATTGATTCCGTCGGTCGACGAGGTAATCAAGGTCGCCCGGGAAGCCAGGATTCCCGGGATCGTGACCCACGTCAAAGCATTGGGACCCAGAGTTTGGGGCTTCTCCGAGGCAATCACGCAACGGATCGAACAGGCTCGCGCGCAAGGTGTGGAGATGTGGGTAGACCAATACCCCTATGATGCTTCCAGCACAAGCCTATCGGCTGCGCTTATTCCTCGCTGGGCAATGGCCGGAGGAACCTCGAAGATGCTGGACAACTTTAAGGACGCTAAGCTTTTGGAAAAAATGCGGCCGGAAATTGAGGAAAATCTGGCCCGTCGCGGTGGCGCGGACCACATTCAGCTAACCACTTTCGGTCCGGACACCTCTTTGGAAGGGCAAAAACTAAGTGACATCGCTGACAAACGCGGCAAAAATGCCATCGATGCCACGATCGAACTACTGAATGAAGCCAATGGAAAAATTAATATTGTTTCTTTCAATATGCTCGATAGCGATATTGAGTCATTTATGAACAAGCCTTGGCGCATGACATCGTCCGATGGCAGTCTGGTGGCCATGGGTAAAGGTGTGCCACACCCACG
>JBOIGK010000493.1:0-5876 GCA_050742695.1 Advenella sp.
ACTGGTGGCTGGGGGCGGCAATTTTGCCGACCCTGCAATTGAAAGGAATGAAGCGGCTTATTGGCTGGCAGTCTTATGCATTGTTCATCGCCTGCCCCCCGATCAAGCCGCCTATTTTCAAAGACGGAAAGACAGATAGACTCTCGGCCTATTCACGGTAGGGAACAACCTGCTTTGCAGCCGCCCATATCGCTTTGCCAGAAGGGTTTTCAAGCTCTTCAAGATAATGGCCAGCCAGACCCGCGGCGCGCGATACGACGGAATACCCCCTTATGGCGGCAACTGGAACATCTATCGCCAATAGAAGCGCGGCAATCGCCCCTGTAGCGTTGATCGTTATATGGTGGCCATATTGTTTATCCACCTCGCGTCCCAGACGCTGAACCAGTCGTACATACCCGCCAGCACAATTCAATTCGGACGCGATCCTGAATAACTGTAGCGCACGCGGGTCATCGGGCTCGTGCGTTCCATGTCCGAAGCCAGGAAGCGCACGTCTCTCCCGTTTATACTGCACGACAATATCCTGCAATACCGCATCGACGTTTTCTGTGTCTTTTATCCGTTGTTCTATTTCCAACAACAACGCCGCACATTGCTCGGTCGTACCGGCGTAGACGCTGCCGATCGCCAGCAAACCAGATGAAATCGCTACTTGAGGCTCCTCTGGAACACTCATGGCCATTAGCCGGGTAATGACCGCGGAGGGAGTCAATCCATGTTCCATCAATGTCACCAGGCAGGCGTCCAGAATTTCGCACTGAACGCCTGTGGGCATACGGTCGCAGGTCAGAAAATACAGCATCTGCGTAAAATTTACGGACCCCATCAATTCGTTGACGAGGTCCCGGCCTCGCACTTTGACCTCTTTGGTGAACGAGGCGCCAGTGCGCGTATATGTTTGCTTAGCAGAAGGTTTCATGACCGTAGCGTCAGGCCAGTTCGACGGAACCGATAAGCGTCGTATCAAATTGCGACTTGCAGTGCACCTGATTGTCCTCGGTAATCGTGGTCACCAAATCATCTCCGGGACATACCCCTCGTACATACTTCACCGTAAGCCTGCCTTTATAATGCCAGTCACGACCGAATTTTTTCGCAGCAAGATCACAAACATACGCGGTGTACATCAGGCCATGCCCAAGCGTTCCACGGAACCCGCGCTCTTTGGCATAGGCGTCGTCATAATGCAAAATGTCGTTATCGCCATTGAGGATCCCATAGTTGTCAAACAACGTTTGCGTCTGTTGTACGATTTTCTTCAGCTCTTGATTGCTCATTTTCAGTTACCTTAAAGCGGTTACACGCTATTGATTTAGGATTGCACTTAGTTCGGGAATGCAGACGTGTGATTTACCGATACCAGCAGCACCCCATCCGGGGTTTTGAATTCAACGTCATACTTGATATACTTCAGCCCCTTACGTTCATACTTGTCGGTTACGCGACCAGTGCCTACCACACTGGTTTCTACATCGGCCCAGATCGGATGGTGAAATTCGATCGTATTGCCGATCATGATTCCCCCTTGTTGCGGCGGATATTTTCGATACATCACCGCCATCATGTATACCAGCACAACATTAGGCGGCGCTGCCTGTCGTCCTTCAACAATATAATTGTCCGCATCAGCACTCACCACAGATATGTACTCTTGCACAATATCCTGAGTGATCGTAAAAGGCAGCGCTTCAAACTCCTGCCCTACCACCCAGTCGTTATACAACGCAGCAGGTAGCTCACCTTCCCTTGGTTTCACATCACTAGGTCTGGTCATTCATATCTCCTTGAAAAATAATATTGTCTTTTATAAGTTGATCAATCCTGTGGTCCTCATACCCGCAAACCTGGGATAGAATTTTCCGCGTATGCTCTGCGAAAGCTGGCGGATAAGCAGCGGGCCCGGCTCCTTCGAACTTGAAAGGATTGCCTAGAAAACGAAGCCTGGCCATTGTTCTGGGATGCACCATCTCTTCCACCATGTTGCGCTCATGCGCCAGGCGTTGTGAAGTCGCTTGCTCTATATTGTTTACAAGCGCCGCCGGCACTCTTTGCTCGAATAAATGATCCGCCCAGTCGGCCGCCTTGCGGGTTTGAAAGACCTGGTTTAATTCCTGTGTCAGGCTTTCCACATTCTCAATGCGACGTACCGGATGATCAAATCTGGGATCTTTTGCCAGATCGTCGCGACCAATGGCTTCGCAGAACGACTCCCAGAACTGCTGGCCAGTTGGAGACAAGGCAATAAACTGTTCATCTGCACATGGATAAATATCACTGGGCGCAATGACAGGATGGCGTGCGCCATTGGCGGTGGGAATCACGCCTGAAATAAAATAGTTCTGTGCTTGCCACGTCAGCATGGCAAGCTGGCAATCAAGCAAAGAAACCTGGAGAAGATCACCTCTGCCTGTTTTTAACGCCTTTAGCATAAGGCCCACACAGCCGAGCGCCAGGTACAAACCTCCAGTCAGGTCGGCAGCCTGGTAGCCAAGCCGCACGGGATCGGCATCTTTGCTGCCTGTGATGCTCATCACACCACTCATCGCCTGCACCACCAAATCGAATGCGGGTGCTTTGGCGTAAGGACCTTTGTCGTGAAGGCCAATTAGTTGCCCTATCGCAATTTTAGGATTGACGGCCAGCAATGACTGCTTATCTAACCCCAGACGTTTTGGCACATCTGGGGCAAAACCGTAAATAATGGCATCGGACTTGCGCACAAGATCGTAAAGAACTGCCCGGCCTTGTTCGGATTTCAAATCCAGCGCGATACTGGATTTACCCCTATTCACCGAAAGAAAAAACCCAGAATCTCCTTCAAACACCGTCGAATGGCTGGATACCCTGCGAGAAAGATCGCCCTCCAGAGGTTCCACCTTTATCACTTCGGCCCCAAGCTGGGCAAGCAACTGGCTGGCGAACGGCCCGCCAAGCACCCAGGTCAGATCCAGCACTCGAAAACCACTTAGCATATCCGCTCCGCAGAGGTTAGTTTTTAGTAGCACACAATGTGTGAAGTGTTCTTATGATGCACGTAACCGTAGGCACGGTAAATCGACTAAAAATCGAAAGATGTGAGTTAATCTCACAATAATTTAGGTACTCCTGAGAAAGTCAGGCCGCAGTTCATCGCAGGTCAAGCCACCCGCGGGGGCGCGAATGTGGCCTGCTTTTTTTTCAAGGCGGTATGTATTATGCTGAGGAGGAACCGGGAATTGGCCCGGTATGTGGCGGGTTTGTGGGGACGACCGCATCCATCGAAAGAATGGGTGTATTCATTTTCCTGCCTGCTTGACTGCTCCGCTTTATTAGCGTCAGTATTGACAATTTATATAACCGAGCATGCGAACTGATTGGATGCCGTACCCTCTTCTGACAACCATGAACAAAACTCATTTAGTAAGGGGCGGCCGTGACCGCCAGGAGTCACAACATAGGCATAATCAGCAGCGCTGACATCGGGCCCATCAAACGCAAGAACCAGATTTCCTGCAGCCAGATCGTCTGCAACGAGAGAAAGGGGAACAAGCGCAACACCCAAACCCTCCAAGGCTGCTTGCACCACGAAAAACATTTCATCAAATCGCAAAAACTCAGTCGAAGAAGGTTTTTCACAGCCCGCTTTCTCAAACCACTGTGTCCAGGCGTGCACATTGCTCTTGGCTTCCATGAGGCGATGTTTTTTTATATCTTCGGCGCACGATACAGGACCGGCCTCAAGCCGCTCCGGAGCGCATACAGCCACGAGTTTGCCCGACAAGAAAGGCTGAGCATGCAGATCCAATGGCGACTTGGCAAGTCTTCGTATAACAACGTCGAAATCGCTCAGCTTGAGTGAATCGATGCCGGTCGTACTGGCAGTCAATCTAATCTCTGCTTTGCTGTGCCGGTGCTGAAAGACTGATAGCCGGGGAATCAGCCATTTCATCGTAAAGGTCGGTGGCGCGTTGACCAGCAACGTCCGGCCGCCCGGGCACATTAAATTGTCAACCGCAGTGGACAAGCGATCAAACGCAGGCGCCACACCAGAGAAAAGCGCTTCCCCTTCGTCAGTCAGCTCAATGGGTTGACTGCGACGAAATAAGCGTAATCCCAGCAATGACTCCAACATGCCAATTTGACGACTCACGGCGCCATGAGTCACCCCAAGTTCATCGGCCGCCAGACTGAAACTGCGATGGCGTCCCACCGACTCAAAAGCACGTAATGCGTTCAGTGGCAGTGAGCGACGATTCATATGGAGCTCCCAATCAAAGGAAAATTCGACTATAACTGCGCAAGGGGCGCTCAGCAATAATTGATATTACCTATACAAAGACCCCGCAGCAATGCTGGTTCTCACACAATACTCATTTTCCAAAATCAAGTGGCTTTTAGATTGCTTTAGCATGTCTGCACCGATAGGTTTCGCCACCCAGGACGGCTTGGCAGATTCTGCATCAACCCTTTTTGCACACCGGGACGAATAGCGTCTACCCTAGGCAGGACCTCACGCATGGGAAAAGCGCCGAAACAATAAAGAGAAAAACAAGGCGTTATACATCTGGAACGCCTCCCAGCCGCAATCCAAATGGGAGGAACAAATGGATGACCTTCTCAGAATGACGTGATACTGGCTAGCAACCTATTTCCAACGGCAATCTCCCTGACATCGATGCCACTCACTTAACCCACAGGTTTCGTGCAGCTTGACTGGCAAAAAGTGCAACTGCCAAACAGCATATTCCGTAATTCGGACAACACCTCCGATCACCCCTTCACGGAAAACAGTCTGCTATTTCATCATGAATCCAATTTTCAAATATACATTTAGTTACTAATATATATTATATAAAATACCTGATGCATGGCATAGTATTACCTCAGGAGGACAGCATGATTAGTCAAAACGAGAAAACGAGTACCGGCCATCGCCGGCGATCAGCAGCCATCGTCGGTATTGGACATACTGATTGGGTAAAAGATTGGGCAAGAGTACGTAACAATGAAAAACCCAACGATAGTTACGGATATGCTGCGGATGCGTTGGTAAATGCTTTGAGCGATGCGGGAATTGAGAAAACTGAATTAGACGGTCTGATTGTTGGACCTACTACTGCCTATGAACGGATGGCTGAAATACTAGGCATCGATCCCAAGTGGGGAGACCAGGCAGATGCTGTACTGTCAGTCGCACAAGCGGTCATGGCCATAGAATCCGGCATGGCCGAAACGATTGCCCTGGTGTACGGGAACGACCAGCGTTCCGGCCAAATCCAATATGGTGGACCGCAGGCCATGGGTGGAGATGCATTCCTCTCTTATATTTACCATGCCCCTTGGGGACTCACGTCCCAGGGTGCACTCTATGCACTCACATTTCAGGCTTATAAACATGCAACCGGATTTGGCGAATCTGATCTGGCCCGCGTCGCAGTCGCGCAGCGCGAATGGTCCTCGCAAAATCCCAATGCAGTCATGCGCAAGCGCATAGAGATCGGGAACTATCTGGAAGCACCATATATCTGTGAACCGCTGCGCCTGTATGACTATTGCATGATTAATGACGGTGGTGTGGCACTCATCGTGACCACCGCCGAAAAAGCCAAAACAATGAAGCAAAAACCGGTATATATCGATGGCTTGGGTCGCCGCGATTTAAACAACAAAGCGACCAGCCTGGAACCCAGATTGACCGAGTTCTATCACCCTGCCCAGGAAGATTGCGCCAAACAGGCCTTCGCCATGGCCGGGATCGGGCCTGAAGACGTTGACATACTGCAGGTTTATGACAGTTTCTCGGTACACATCCCCTTGGCCCTGGAAGGATATGGCTATTGCAGGAAAGGCGAAGCAGCAAAATTTCTCGCAGAAAGCGGTATTGGCCCTGAAGG
>JBOIGK010000494.1:0-3041 GCA_050742695.1 Advenella sp.
GTGCAGGCTGCGCCCGCGATGGGGCAGGATAATCAGGCGCTGCTGACTGAATTGGGCTATACCGATGCACAGATTCAGTCTTTCCTGGAAAGCGCAGTGATTTAGCAAAGTTGCCAATGCCAGCTCACTATAATAGAAGTTTTTTGAGGCAGGTGGAATATGGCCAGGTCAGCTGACACTATTCACGATTCGTTGCTCAATACCAGCCAGCCCCGATATATGCAACTGGCGAAAACGCTGGTCGCCGAAATTGCCGATGGCAAGTACGCTGTCGGCGATCTGCTGCCGACCGAACAGGAATTATGCACGCAGTTCGGCATCAGCCGCTTTACGGCCAGGGAAGCATTGAAAAAGCTGGTGCAGTCGGGACTGGTCACACGTCAGCCAGGTGTGGGCACCAAGGTTGTTTCCAACAAGGCCAACAGCGCATACAGCCAGAACATGGCGGGCATTTCCGATCTGTATCAGTATGCCACCGATACGACACTTGTCATTGAAAAGCAGGAGATTGTTTCCCTGAGCGAGGCGCAAAGTGAACTGGTACAAGGCACGGCTGGAGAAACCTGGCTGCATTTGCAGGGCAAACGGTTTGTGAGCGACAGTCCTTTGCCGATTTGCGTGACCGAAATCTGGATTCATCCGGCGTTTCGATCCATTCGCGGCGTCATGGGGGAACAGCACGAAGCAATCCACTCGAACATTGAGCACCAGTTCGGCGAAACCATTGCCACCGTTGAACAGGAAATTCAGGCAATCTGTCTGACCCGCAGCCAGGCTGCGCAATTGCAGTCCCGGGTCGGCGGTCCAAGCTTGAGGATCGTCAGAAAATATCGCAATAGAAAAGGCGAGCTTATCGAGGTGTCGGTCAGCACGCATGCTGCAGATCGCTACAGCTACCATTCTGTTTTCAATCGGGAATGGCGTGGTCAGGCATAACGATTTCTTGCAGACGAGTGGGCTATGACAAACACAACGACGAATAATCAGTCCAACCCTGTCCGCAAAAAACAGGATGGTCGCGCAGGCTGGATGGTGCTTGTCCTGACATTGACCATTCAGGCGCTGGCGACCATGGTGCTGCTGGTGCCGCCAGTGATGGCGCCCGTGCTGTCAGAGCAACTGGGCGTGCCTGCCGGCTATATCGGCTTTTATATTGCGGTGGCTTATCTGTCTGCGATGTTAAGCAGCCTGAGCGCAGGCGCGATGCTGACCATGGTCGGGCCGATCCGGCTGAGCGCCTTGTGTCTGGTGTCTTCGGCCGTCGGCCTGACACTGTTCGTGATGGCGCCGTCTGTGTGGACGCTCGCGCTGGCCGGCGTATTCATCGGTCTTGGCTATGGTCCGGTAACGCCGTGCAGCTCGCAGATACTGATTAAGAATACGCCCATGCATCGGCTGAGTCTGATTTTCTCCATCAAGCAAACCGGCGTGCCGCTTGGCGGCGTGCTGGCCGCCATGATAATGCCCAGCCTGGAGCAAATGCTCGGGTGGCACAGCGCCCTGGGTGTTGTCTGCGTTGTGCTGTTCTTTTGCGCGGTGGTGTCGCTTTTTGCTCCGCGTTCCTGGGAGCCAGACGCAACCGGCGTCAGACGGTCTTTCAGGGAAGAGTTCTTTGGTGCGCTTGGAACGATTTATCGCATTCCTGTATTGCGGACACTGGCCGTATGTTCCTTTTGCTTTTCTGTATGCCAGCTCACGTTAATGACATATGCCATTACCTTCCTGCATAACGAGGTCGGCATGTCGCTGGTTCTGGCAGGGGTTTTTCTGTCAGTGTCGCAGGCGGCAGGCGTGATCGGGCGGATTTTGTGGGGCTACCTGGCTGATAATTTCTTTTCCACCTGGAGCATGTTGCTGCTGCTGGCTGCTGGCATGCTCGTGTCTGCCGTTGGCGTCTTTTATATTGACGCCGATTCAAGTCAGTGGTGGATCATATTTGTGTTTGGCGTTTTCGGTGCCACTGCCATTGGCTGGAACGGCGTGTATCTGGCAGAAGTGGCCAGGCGTGCGCCCGAGGGGAAATCGGGTTCGGTCACTGGTGCTACGCTGGCGGTCACCTATCTGGGCGTCGTTTTAGGGCCTCCGGCCATCGGCCTGGTATCACAGGCGACAGGTGGATTCGGTTACGGCTTTTTGTCGTTGCTATTGCCCACCATCGCTTCAATCATCTTGCTGGGCAGGACCAAAATACATTTTCAGGGGGATAAATGAGAGACAAAAGCTATCTGTTCGTGCCGGGGGACCGTGCCGAGCGTTTTGACAAGGCCATGGGTACGAAAGCCAGTGTAGTCATTCTTGACCTGGAAGATGCCGTTGCGCCTGAGAACAAAGACCTTGCCCTTGCGACAATCGGCACCTGGCTTCAAGGTAAACGTAATCTGGCCGGCCAGCCGCGGTTATTCATAAGGGTGAATGATGTTAATACCCCCTGGTACGAGCGCGATTGCGCTTTGCTGCGCGACCCGTCTATTGCGGGAGTCATGTTACCGAAAGCGCAGCAGGTTCAGGCAGTGACAGCGCTATCTGACATGCTGCGTCCGGATCAGGAACTGATCCCTCTGATTGAAACGGTAGCCGGATGGGATAGTGCGCGCAATATCGCGACTGTGGCTCGCGTATCCAGACTGGCTTTTGGTTCTGTGGATTTTTGCATTGATGCAGGCATTGCCGAGGATGGAGAACAATTGAACTTTGTTCGCACCTCGCTGGTTCTGCAATCCAGGCTGGCCGGCATCGCGCCGCCCATTGACGGGGTAAGCGTCGACTTTCGTAATGAGGAGCAACTCAAGCGCGACGTATCACAATCGCGAAAATTCGGATTCGGAGCAAAACTGTGTATCCACCCCTCGCAGATTGAAGCTGTGAACGCTGGTTTTGCGCCGGAGCCGGCAGACATTGCCTGGGCCGAAAAGGTGATATCGGCAGTGGCAGAAAAGGGTGGCGGTGCGATTGCCGTAGACGGAAAATTAATAGACAAGCCCTTGCTGCTGCGCGCTCAAAAAATCATGGAGGCGTGTCACCAGTAGCGTGCTGACAGAGGG
>JBOIGK010000495.1:0-2735 GCA_050742695.1 Advenella sp.
ACAGTACGTTGCGTCCGAAGTCGGAGGGCGCCGACAGCCGCAGCGGTCCGGTCAGTGCCGATCGACCGTCAGCCAAGGCCAGGTCGCCTTGCTCCTGAGCGTCCACCATGTGCCGCGCATGCGGCAAATAGCGCTCTCCAGCCTCTGACAGTTGCATGCTGCGAGTGGAGCGCGTGAACAAGCGGATATCCAGGGCCTTCTCAAGCCTTTGCACACAAGCGCTCGCTTGCCCGGGCGCGATGTTCAACTGGCGTGCGGCTTCAGAGAAACTGCCAGCGTCTGCAGTGCGCACAAAGATCTGAACGTCATCAAGTCGAATGATTTTCATCGAATCACAGAAAGTGTTTTGGTTTTCAGTGGGTTTATCTGCAAATTGAAGAAGAATAACATGAAGCTCATCCATCCCCGACGGCTAATGACCTTAAGGTATTTCGTTCTCTTCCAATTATCAAAGGAGTTTTCTCATGAAGGCAATAGGCTTTACTCAAAACCACCCCATCAGTAACCCGCAGGCCCTGCAAGACATCGAGGTGCCCACCCCTGAACTGCGCGACTATGATCTGCTGGTCGAAGTCAAAGCGGTATCAGTTAATCCGGTCGACACCAAGGTCCGGCTCGGCGGCGATATTCCTGCCAGTGGATCTCGTATCCTTGGCTGGGACGCCGCAGGCATCGTTCGTGCCACAGGACCGCGGGCGACCCGCTTCAAGCAAGGTGATCGCGTGTGGTACTCCGGCGACATCACGCGGCCGGGCAGCAACAGCGAACTGCAGGCCGTGGACGAGCGCATCGTCGGGCCGATGCCAGCTTCGCTGGATTTCGCCGAAGCCGCATCGCTGCCGCTGACGGCCATCACTGCCTGGGAGTTGTTGTTTGACCGTCTGCGTGTTCAGGCGGCCGACCCGACCGACAACAACGTCCTGCTGATCATCGGCGCGGCAGGTGGCGTTGGCTCCATCCTGACCCAACTGGCACGCACGTTAACCGGCATGACCGTTATTGGCACCGCTTCGCGGGCAGAGACCCGTCAGTGGGTTCTGGAGCATGGCGCGCATCACGTGATTGATCACCGCCAGCCCTGGGCGCCGCAATTGGCCGAGCTGGGCATTCAGCAGGTCACTCATGTCGTTGGCCTAAATCAAAGCGCCGTCTATGTTCCGCAGATCGCCGCCGTGTTGCGTCCCGAGGGCCAGTTCGCGCTCATCGACGACCCGGTGGATCTGGATATCGGACCATTCAAAGGCAAATCCATTTCAATCCACTGGGAACTGATGTTCACCCGAGCCATGTTCTCCACCGACACCATCAGTCGCCAACATGCCTTGCTGCGCCGAGTGGCCGAACTGGTTGATCGGGGAGACATCAAGCACACCCTGACCCAGCGTATCGACGGCATCAGTGCCGCGAGCCTGAGACACGCACATGCTCTGGTCGAGGCCGGAAACATGATCGGCAAAGTTGTGATTGCCAACGCCTGAACCTGACTGAAAAAAAGGAAGCACGCATATGACACAGAAAATTATCGACACGGCAACGATCAGCCTGGAAGCTGCACAAGCATTGCTGGCCGAAGCGCGCCGCGCCTGCGCAGCACGGGGATTCGCTGCGACCATCGCCATCACCGATGCAGGAGGTCACCTGCGTGCTTTTGAGCGCGCAGATACGGCTCCTTTTCTCACCGTCGGTGTTGCCACTGACAAGGCCTGGACGGCTGCCTCGTTTGGCATGACCACGCATCAATGGAACCAGTACATGGCAGACCCAGCCGTGGCTGGGCTGGCTCATCATCCGCGCATGACACCGGTGGGTGGTGGCGTGCCCATCATGCATGATGGGCGCCTTGTGGGCGGTATCGGTATTTCCGGCGGAACCTCTGTCCAGGACCACGAAGCTGCCGAGCAAGCGCTGCGCAATACCGGTTTTCTGTAACCAGGCAAATCTTACAAAAATGAGGTCTATTATTAGATTGAAAGGCTTCATCTATCTATATGGATAAACAAATGAAAAAAACGCGCTTATGTGCACTGTCACTCGTCTTCGTTGCGCCCATGGTCCTGTCGTCCACCGCTGGCGCCCAGTCGCCGGAAAATGTCTCGACCGCCCTTGATGCGGCCAGCTACGGCCTGCTCGTGAAGCTTCCAATTCGGCCGAAAAGCCGTGCCGAGTTCTTGCGGATCATTAAGGATCGTGTTGCGGCGAGTCGTCAACGTTCCGAGGTTGTAGACTTTCGAGTGCTTGCCACCCCAGACCCCAATGTCTTTGTCGCATTCGAAAATTTTCGAAATAAAGATGCGTTTAGTACCTTCGAAAAACTGCCGGAATCGCAACATTTCCTGAATGCGCTCAAACCGCTTTTGAGCGGCTCTCCCGAGGCGTCGATTTTGCGACCTTTGCCCTAAAGAAGCACACAATTTTCAACGAACGACTATTAATAAGGTAAAACAAATGAGCGCTTACATCGTTTTTCAAAGAGTAATGACGACAAACAACGCCAGTCTGGCACAATATTCACAAGAGGTTGGCGACACGTTCAAAGAGACGCTGGTTGATTTTCTTGTGGCTTATGGAAAACAGGAAACACTTGAGGGTGTGGAAACAGAAGGTACCGTGATCCTTAAATTTACCAGTATGGCTGCAGCAAAGGCGTGGTACTACAGCGATGCCTACCAAAAAGCGGCACAGCACCGGTTTTTGGGCGCGCAATACAACGCAACGCTTGTTGAAGGGACTGATAC
>JBOIGK010000496.1:0-5978 GCA_050742695.1 Advenella sp.
CTGCAGGGGGATCGCCGCGTACACCCTGCAGCAACGGTGCAATTTGCAATGTGCATAGTTTGTCCATGACATCGCCTATGGAAAACGGTGGGATCAATACGAAGACGTCCTGCAGCGCCTCAATATATTTGCCGCCCGTGCCTGCCATGATCACCGGTCCGAATACCGGATCCATATGTACACCCGCGGCAAATTCAAATAAACCGTTTTCCATCGGTGCCACAACCCAGCGTTTGTCTCTGATTCCCAGTTTTTCAAGCGTTGCCCACTGTGAGTCAAAAACCTCACGAACTTTCGCTTCTGAATCGATCGCCAACGCGACCAGGCCATGCTCTGATTTATGCGGTATCTTTTCCGAACATGTCTTGATCACAATCGGGCGCTTGCAGGATTGCCAATAGGCAACGGCCTGGTGAGCGTCGGTGCAGCGTATATAGTCCACAACGGCAACACCCGCGCTGGCGAGCACGTCCAGACTATCGGCTTCACTCAGGATAGATCCTGCGTTGCCGGGCGCAATGGGTTTGCCAGGGATAGCCGACCAGTCGGCGGTGTTGCGCGTCAGGCTAGCGTGAAACCGGTGAGCGGCAGCAAGCGTACTCATTGCCTGTGCTTCATCGTCAAAAACCGGAATGTTTCTTGCCCTGAATGCCTGTGCGACGGCGGGCTGCCAGGCCACCACCACCACCGGTTTTTTTGAATCTGACACAAAATTTTCGGTGTCTTCGGCAAAGGTCGCGACATCGTAGCCGCGACCGGCAACCGGGATGTCGATGACGAAACTGTCTGCCTTTGGATCATTGCCTATGCACGAGAGCACCTGTCCGAAAAGCCGATTGTTTGACAATAGCGCCGCGGTGATATCGACCGGGTTGCGGGTCGTCGCAAAGGAGGACAGATGCATGGACAGCTTGTCTTGCGTTGCGGCGGTCAAAGGTAGCACGCGCAGGCCGTTGTCTTCGGCGGCATCTGCGGCCAGAACGCAACTGGCGCCGGAATTGCTCACGATCACTGTCTGGTTGCCGGCAGGCAGCGGGCTGCGCAGGATAAATTCGGCATAGCGCACCAGCTCATGAGGATCGCGGGCCCGCAGAATGCCGTGCTGCTCCAGGAAAGCATTGATGGTGCTGTCCTGATTGGCCAGCGCTCCCGTGTGAGAGGCCGCAGCTTGTGCACCCGACGGCGTATGGCCGGACTTGATCGCGATAAGGGCAACGCCACGCCGTTTTGCCAGGGCAGCGACGGCAGCGAGTTCTTCCGCGTCCTGGAGCGACTCCAGGTACATGAGGATCAATTTGATGTCAGGATCATGCAACGAGGCCATGGCCAACTGGCCTACGGTTATATCCGCTTCGTTGCCGGTGGCATGCACGTGGCGCACACCGATGCCCCTGTTGCGCAGCAAACCGTAGATCATGGCGCTCATGCCGCCACTCTGGCTGATCACCGAGACTGGCCCGTCAGCCGGTTCGATCTCCAGGAACATGGTGGAAAAACAGGCAATCGCACCATTGCCAAAATTTGCCAATCCTTGTGAGTTGGGACCGACGATACGCATGCCTTGGGCGCTCGCCAGGCCGGTCATGCGATCCTGCAAAAGCTTGCCTTGCGGGCCGGTCTCTGAAAATCCGGCGGTAATGACAATGGCAGCGGGCACACCCAGTTCGCTGCATGCCTTGACTGAATCGACTGCGGCTTCGCCGGCAACAGCAATGATGACCAGTTCAGGGACTTCGGGCAGATCCTGCACGGATCCCCAGGATTTTTCTCCCTGAATGATGTCACGGGTTGGATTGATCGGATATATTTTTCCCGTGTATCCATGCTTTTTCATGTAATAAACCGGCCGCCCGCCAATCTTGTCCGGATTGTCGGAGGCGCCGATGATGGCAACCGAGGATGGATTGAGCAATGCCGCCAGGGAGGGGTCGCTTTGGTACAGAAGTGTTGTCATTACGTGCCTTTGTGTCAGTTAACGGTTGCCCCGGAGGTGTTGACGACGTCTTTCCATTTGCCGATTTCTTCAGACAGATAAGTGGAAAACTGCGTAGGACTCAGCCACCGCGCGTCAAAGCCCTGCGCCGCAAAGGTCTGCTGGACTTGCCGATTCGCCAGCGTCGACTTTAATGCTGCACTCAATTTGTCAGTTACTTGTAGCGGCGTTCCTTTTGGCGCCAGCAGACCGTTCCAAGCGGTAGCCGAGTAGCCGGCAAGGCCGCTCTCGGCCACCGTGGGCACGTCCGGCAGTACGGCTGACCGGCTTTGACCTGTCACTGCGAGCGCCTTGAGCTTGCCGTCTTTGATATAGGGCAAAGAAGATAAAAGGGTGTTGAACATGACATCGACCTGTCCGCCAATCAGGTCCGTCATGGCCGGCGCACTGCCTTTGTAGGGCACATGCACCATATTGATCCCGCTCATTGAGTTGAACAGCGCCGCGGACAGATGGGTGGACTGGCCGTTGCCGGATGAGGCAAAAGTCAGTTTTTTATCGGCCTTTTTTGCCAGGCGGATCAGGTCCTGAATATTGTTAGCGCCCAGATCGCTGCGGGTGACAATGACCAGTGGACCTTCGGTCAGCAGGGTAATCGGCGTAAAGCTTGTGCTGACGTCGTAATTGAGGTTCTTGAACAGCGATTTGTTTATGGCATGCGCCGTGGTGGCCAATAACAAGGTATAACCATCGGGTTTGCTTCTTGCGACCAGCTCAGCCCCGATATTGCCACCCGCGCCGGCCCGATTGTCCACTACAATTGTCTGCTGCAACTGCTCGCCCAGATTTTTGGCAACCACACGGGCAACGATGTCTGTGGGACCGCCGGGCGGGTAGGGTACAACCAGCGTAATGGGCTTTTGCGGCCATTCGCTCTGTGCCATCACCGCTGCAGGCAGACAGAGTAAGGCGGCCAGTACGGCACGCAAATGCGTTTTTGCATTGGATGTTTTCATTGTCTCTTCCTTTCTATATGAATGATCCCACTAGTGGTCAGGATTCTGTTTGTTCGTTTTGCTGATGCCGGCAGAACCGGATGAATTCGCTCGTGGATGCAGATTGCACGCTGCCGATCACACGATCGCCTACGGCGAGCTCGGCATCTGCCTGTCCCATGACGATTGGCCCCTCTTCAAGCGCGACCAGTACAATGGTGTATGGGGCCAGCGCACGCCAGCGTGCATCCGGCGCACGAGTGACGACTGAACAGGCTTTGACCGTCCCCGCGCCTTTGCTTTGCAGATCGCGCAGTTGTGTGTTGCCGCAGGTTGCGCATGCAAACGGATGTAAAGACCAATTGCTGCCGCAATGGCCGCAATGTTTCAGCATTAAGCATCGTCCCGTCGTCATGCTGTTTCTCCCGTAGCCCGAAGGATCAGACTGATATGCGAGGACAAGACACCCCCGTCCGCATGGATGAATGCCTGATTTTTGCTTGCAATCTGTCTGTCTTTGGCCCGTCCTGCCAGCTGCGCCCATGTTTCGGCAATATGCGCCATGCCGCCGGCAACGCCGGAATGGCCGAACGAGAGCAGACCGCCGTGGGTGTTCAGCGGTAATGGCCCATCTCTGGAAAATTTTCCCTGTCGAACCTCATTGGCCGATTGCCCGCGTTGTGCAAACCCCAATTCTTCAAGCAATATTGCGAGCGTGATGGTGAACGAATCGTAAATACCCAGGTAATCAATATCCTTGCGACTTATCTTTGCGTCTGTCAGGGCCCGGGCCGCGGCCGCGGCTGCGCCGGTATTGTAGATATCGCCAATTCTTGACAGATGCTGATGCTGATGAGCCTGACCTGCGCCTATGACCGCTACCGGACCCGGTCTGGCGCTGACCAGAATGGCGCAGGCGCCATCTGAAATCGGGCAGCAGTCCAATAACTGCAATGGCGACGAGATGGGTTTGGATTGCAGGACATCGTCAACAGTAATGGCGTTCTGCAGGTGGGCATGGGGGTGGGTCAAGGCATGGTGCCGCATCAGTACGGCAAATTCGGCCAGATCGGCTTTTGTCAGCCCGGTTCTGTGCATGTATTCGGAAGCGAGCAAGGCGTAGTAGGTGGGCACCGAGGCCCCACAGGGCACCTCCAGGTCTGCTTCTCCAACCTGTGCCAGCGTTTGCATGGACGAGTCCGTGCTTTGCCCGGAAAGCCGATTCTCGCCAGCCACGACCAGGATATGCTGACATCTTCCAGACATAATCAGTTCCCGGGCGAGCATAACCATGGCAGCACCTGTTGCGCCACCCAGTTGCATTCCATGGGCATAAGCCGGATTCAGGCCCAGCTTTTCAGAAAGCAGTGTTGCCAGCATCAGATGGGGAAATGTCGTGGCATATCCGCACAGCACGCCGTCAATGTCCTGGCGTTCCACACCAGCCATTGTGAGGCAGTCGTTTGCTGCTTCGGCAAGCAGGGCTAAAGTCGTTGAGTCGTCACGCCTGCCGAATTTTGTGGTGACGGCCGACAGGATATGGGCTTGTATGTTCATTTTTTGCTTCCTTATCTGGCAGGAAAATGCGTTTTTTCAATCAATCTGGCTTCTTCCATCAGGTCGGCTGCAATACCGTTTTGTCTGCTCAATATGCGTTCCGATAAGGCAGCCAGACTCAACGCAGCAATCGGCATGCCGTCCGGCGCCCGGATGGCAACGCCGATCCCTCCCATTTGGTTGACGACAACGTCGCACAACACCGCATACTGCTGCTGGCGGCACAGCGCGACTTGCGTTTTCAGCATCGACTGGTTGAACATGGGATAGCGTTTGTCTATCTGTTCGTGAATACATGGCAAATACATTTGTTGTTGCGTGTCGCTCAGGGCAGCGAGCAGCATCAGGCTTCCGGCACCTACGCCAAGCGGACGCCGGCTGCCGATCTCAAGGTAGTTGGCGCGTATCGGGTAGTCGCCCAGGCAGGTATCCACACACACCGACTCCCAATTGCTTGGTATCGACAGGATCAGGGAGTCGCCATATTTTCTGGCCATGCGCACCAGCGCAGGGCGGGCCAGTGCGCGAATGTCCTGGCGCGCGACCATGGCATGATGCATCGCGTAGATTTCCCGGCCCAGGGTGTACTCCTTGGTTTGCGGTTCCCTTTCCACGAAATCCAGTTTTTCCAGATCTTTCAGGATGCGCAGCACGGATGAAATATCCAGACCGGTGAAACGCGCGATGTCGGTCAGCTTGCAAATACGGCGATCTGACAGGCAGGATAGTATTCTGCAGATTTTTTCGGATGCGGATGTCATTACGGTTGCCGTTGAGTCATGAAATTGAAGTCATATCACAGTTGTGGCATACCTTATTCCTCCCGTTGCCTGGTGTAAATGTGCATTGCACAAAACTTTTGCCAGGCAAAAGTCTGGCAATATATTAATAAAAATAAATAGAACGTTTGTTATATTTATTGACTTCATTTCATATGCAATTTATATTGGGGCCAGGAGACATCTATGAAAAATATGCTGAATCTGGATGGGAAAACCGTATTGGTTACCGGCGCCGCCGGTGGGCTCGGGACACATTTTTCTGAAACGCTCGGTGCGGCAGGAGCCCGGGTGGTGCTCGCAGGACGCCGCCAGGCGCCCTTGCAGGCCCTGTCCGGGAAACTCACTGATCTTGGCATTGAAAATCTGCCGGTGGTGATGGACGCCACCGATCCTGATTCGGTCTGCGGGGCATTCGATCAAATACATCGCGTGTTTGGCGTGGTCGATGTTGTCGTGTGCAACGCGGGCCTGGGAATCAATAAGAAATCCCTGGCATTGTCGGTCGACGAATTTATCGAGGTGATCGATGTCAACCTGAAAGGCAGCTGGATCGTTGCCAATGAAACGGCCAGGCGTCTGATCGCAGCCGACAGGCAAGGCAGTGTGATCATGATTACATCCATTCTCGGGCATCGTGTGGCCGGTGCAGTGCTGCCCTATACCACGTCAAAAGCGGCACTGGAACAAATGACCAAAGCCCTTGCGCTGGAG
>JBOIGK010000497.1:0-3499 GCA_050742695.1 Advenella sp.
GCGTGCGTGACTACGTCACGCGCGACCTGTTCCAGGAAAACCTGGAAGACGTCGAAGAACAGATCGACTGGCTTGAAACCAATATTGAACTGATCGGCAAAATTGGTCTGGAGAACTATCTGCAAAGCCAGATAGGAGACAACGACTGATTGCAGTAAAAAGGGGCCGGACAGGCCCCTTTCTCATTGCGTGTCAGATTCAATACGGCAGATTCATACTCACAAGACACCGCATGACCGCGCAGCCGGTCGGTCGTCATTTGGCTCACCTTGCCCAGAGCGGGCAGGATCGTTTCCTTATGATGCTGTCTTTGCTGATAGTTGCACCTGCTGTTCCTGCCTGAGCGAGCTGGCCACGCGCGCAGCACTGCCAATTGCCATGAGCGGAGCAATAGCCAGTATGGCGAATATCCAGAACGCGGCACTGGACGTGCCTTCGATACCACCCGGATAATTGATCCCGCCCAGGTTGGCAAGCATCCCTGCCAGAGCCGAGCCTAGCGCGGTCGCGAGCAATTGCACCGTGGTAATGGAAGTGGCTGCGGTATCCTGGTCTTCATCGGGCGCAACCTGCAGGACACGCGTCAGCAAATGCGGCCAGCCCAGGCCGATACCAAAACCGATCAGCGTCAATCCCAGGCAGATAAAAGCCAGTACGAGCCAGCCGCCCTGGGCGTGGATTGGCGTGGCCAAGGCTAATACCACCATGCCGGCCAGTACCAACATCGGGCCGCTCACTATAGCGCGGCGTATGCCGTTATGTTTGTAGCTCGAACTCCATATTTCCGATACCGTCCAGCCCGCTGCCATCAACGCGGCCAGATATCCGGAAATCAGCGGTGTTTGTGCATGTAGGGTCTGCAAAAAATACGGCACGAACGTTTCGCTGGTCATGCCGATAACCAGCAAGCCGATGGTTAGGTACAGAGCCAGCAACGGTGACTTACGCCGTAGCGCGTTGCGGGGAAGCAGGCGCACCTGGCCGGTGGACTCCTTGTAAACCAAAAGCAGCATGAGCACAATCGCCAGCAATACACCGGCGATATTCCATAGCGGGTCGGGTGATGCGCTGCCAGCACTGACTGCCAGGACCGCTGCAATCAGCAGCAGCAACTGCGCGATCGGTAGCTTACCGGTTGAGGGCGTTGTGGCACGGTTACGTGTGGGAAGCACCCACCATACCAGCGCGATATAGAGCAGTGTTACGGGAATCAGTATGCCGAATGCAGCCCGCCAGGCATCCATTTGGGCAAACATGCCGCCAATGGCCGGACCAAGCAATGTTGCCACGCCCCACATGGCTGAAATCAGCGCCATTGCCTTGGGCCAGAGGTATTGCTCGAAAACGGCGTAGATCATGGCGTAGCTCAGGGCAAACAAGAACCCGCCACCCAGCCCTTGCAATGTGCGGCCGATCAACATGACCGGCATGCTTGGGGCCAGTGCGCAGGTCAGACTGCCTGCGATGAAAAATATCGTGGCTATTGCGTATGAGCCGCGCGAACCGGAATGGGACAGCAGCGTGGGGGTGAGCGCCGAGCCAAGAATCGAAGCGACCACAAACAGCGTCGTATTCCAGGCATACAACTGCAGACCGCCGATTTCCCTGACGACCGAAGGCAGTACCGTAGTGGCGATAAAGACGTTGATGGCGTGAAGTGCCACACCGCCGGACAGCGCCATGGAATGAGCGAGATTCGGGCCAGAGAGCAGATTGCCCCAGCTTGCTTCTTGTGTAGCCATACAAACTCCAGATAAATGGGCGCAGCCATTGCCAGCGCTGACATGATGCGCTACAGTAATAAAAAAAGTAAACTCTTTGTATATTAGGAAGGCATCAATATTTTGTCAAGCAATCACTTGGAAAATTCAGGGAAAGCGCCATCGACCACCGGGCAACGACTGCTGCATCTGCTCAAGACAAGAGGGCCGCAGCAGGCTGCCGACGCTGGTGAGGTACTGGGCATGACAGCAGAAGCTGCACGCCAGCAACTGGCCAAACTCGCCTCTGCGGGTATGGTCGAAGCCTTCTCGCAGGTGCGCGGCGTGGGCCGGCCAAGCCAGTTCTGGCAGCTCACCCAGGCGGGAAACAAGCACTTTCCCGACACCCATTCGGAGTTGACGGTACAACTACTGGATACGGTGCGCCAGGCATTCGGAGAACAGGCAATTGACCGTCTTATTGATATGCGTGAGCAGACAAGCCGCCAGTTATACCAGCGTGAACTGAGTGGTTTGTCCGAATTGAAAGACCGTGTCGCCAGACTGGCCCAGTTACGTACGCGCGAAGGTTATATGGCCGAATTTGAGGAGCTTGGAGACGGCACGTTTCTGCTGATAGAGAACCACTGTCCGATTTGCGCGGCGGCAACGGCGTGCCAGGGGTTTTGTCGGGCCGAACTCATGGTGTTTGAGCAAGTGCTGCAAGCGCGGGTCGAGCGTGTTGAACACATTCTGGCCAGAGCTCGTCGCTGCGCGTATACGATCCGACCTTAGATCTGTAATGCATGATGGCGTGGTGCTTATCATGCCCATTACCCCGCCATCTATGGGAGCCGGGTACGGATAAGCATTGCGGTCATTTACGCAGCAGCGCAAAGTGTAGCCTTTGAACCTGGGGGACGATTCGTTTCCTAAAGCCCGGCCCATTTCGGGTCTGCTGCCTGGTCAACCCCGCCCGGCTGGCCGGATGCCGGATGATTGCGCCATTTATTTCAAATGAGATAGAGGCTGTTTGGCGTGAATCGGCCTGGAAAATCACACCAGGCTCAATACGAGCAGCCAAAAAAACACCTTCAAATGCCGTTATCAAGGCCGTTGAAGGTGTTGTGTGAGCCGCAAAAACGCGTGGTCTTTGTGGTCGGGGGCCGATCAGCGTGACGGGCAGTCGGATACATTGCCCCATGCGTTGTTCGCGCCGCAATACTGATTGCGTACCCGCGACAGGCAGGCCGGGCGATCAAAAAAGCCCAGGGCGCGACATTCACTCATGGCCTGATGAAAGGCCGGTTCCCAGTTGCCTGCTTGTGCCGCGCGACTGGCCCTTGGCGAGCGTCGGATAGGGATCATGTCCTGGTCGCTGTCGCTGGCATTGCCGCCGTCAAGCGAATCGGTCGCTTCGCCAGTGGTGATTTCACTATTGGTCGTGGTGACGGCCTGCTCAATGGCCTGCTCGCCTTGCTTTGCGTCCACGTGCCATTGAACTGGATCCGGCAGCTTGGGAACGCCCTGGGCACCGCTCATCAGCGGCTGCTGGGGTTGCAGTTGAACCGGACGACCTTGTGCATCCACCAAAGGATTGGGATCGGACTCCATGACGTTAGGTACATTGGCAGAGACCGGTGCATGTTCGATCAGCCAGTCTCCCGCCTGTAGGCCGCCCCATGTGGCTACGCCAGCCACAATGAGAAGGGACAAAAATAATAAACGCCAGGACATCTGCATACCTCGGTTGTAATTCGGCCAATTTTAGCCGTTTTCCCCAAATACTTTGCCGCCAT
>JBOIGK010000498.1:0-1998 GCA_050742695.1 Advenella sp.
ATTAAATTGCGGCAGGCCCTGCGTGAACGGAAGTTATTTGTCGGATTGCTGCGCTTGCTCGTCGCGGAATTCCTTGATCGCCTGTGAAGCAATACGAAAAGAATCCATACCGGCAGGAATGCCGCCATAAATGGCCACGTGCGTCAATGCGCCGCGAATTTCTGTTTCTGTCAGGCCATTTCGCAACGCGCCCTTGACGTGAAGCGAGAGTTCGTGCGGCCGGTTCAAAACTGAGATCATGGCCAGATTCACCAGACTGCGCTCCCGGCGCGTCAGATCGTCATTACCCCAGCACAACCCCCAGCAAGCCGTGGTCGTGATTTCCTGAGCGATCCGGTTAAAATCGGTGGCGCTTGCAATCGACTTGTCGACAAATTCAGCGCCGAGCACTTCACGGCGCACCTTCAGGCCTTTTTCATACAGTTCGTTGTTCATGTTGGTTCCTTTATAGCGATGGAATGGTTGATAAGAGAAGAGGCTTACATCGCCTAAGCAGCGTTGTCTTCAATGGTGATGCCCGACCACTGCTCCAGCACGCGAGCAACATCCGATATGTCTGCGTTGTCGCCAAAAGTTGCAGTGGTAATGGCCAGCATTTCTCTGATGGCTACGCTGACCGGCATGGGTATTCCCATCGAGGCGGCCTCGTCTATGCACAGCGTGACGTCTTTATGCGAGAGCTTGTTGGCAAACCCTACCTGGAAGCGGCGGCTGAGCACCTCGTTGGGAATCTTGTGAGTGGTTGCGGTATTACGACCACTGCTTGAATTAATAATCCCAAGCAGTGCCGTAGGTTCCACTCCTGCCTTGACTGCCATGCAGATGGCCTCCGAAGACGCCACCAGCGCAGCTGCCGACAACATATTGTTTGCAAGCTTGGCGGCCTGCGCCAGACCTGGCGCCTCACCAGCATATAGAACCGCTCCCAGCGCCTGAAGCAGGGGTTCAATTTCCTCGCGCAGCTCAGTCGAGCACGAAACCATCAGGGTCAGCGTGCCGGCAGACGCGCCAGTCACACCACCGCTGACCGGCGCTTCGACCCATTGAATACCCCGCTTGCGGACCATCTCATGTGCGCGCCTTGCAGCCCGGATACCGATCGTGGACAAATCGACGACACGACTTATCTGTTGGCCGCCAAGCAACTGGGACAACACCAATTCAACACTGGCTGGCGTAGGCAAGCTCAGAAAAACCGTCGCCGCACGGTCTGCCACGGCCTGGACGCTCTGTTCGACAGTCGCCCCCAATGCTTGGGCTGCCGACTGTGCATCTGCAGATGTGTCAAAAACATGGACCTGCCTACCTGACTTGAGCAGGTTGGCCATCATGGGAAGACCCATCCGTCCCAGCCCGATAAAACCAATCTTCTGGCTATTCAAACTCATCTCCATATGTCTGATTGTCATACAATATGGCGATCATACGTTTTAATGCCAAAACGTGAATATAGGTACTAACCCTTGTTTAATATCGCTTTAAACCAGTTTTTATATTGCCGGCGGGCATTACGGGCGCGTTGTTGGGGGTAGTGTGGGAGGATTCAATGGGAATCGTTGCGTCACAGTTCTTTTCTGAACCGATGAATATCAGCTAGTATCTGCAGCCAAAAAAGATTGGCATATCACAAAGACGCACGTGAGAATTATTGCTGGCAATTGCGCCGTGACGGTAGACATCGGCCTGCGTTTGTTGCACTATTTTGGTACACCTGATGCGTTTTTGGACTGGCTTGCAATTGGGTTATGATCGAGCGCGAGCAAAAGATACACTGGCCGATGTGCTGGCTAAAATCAAACCGCTGGGGCACGCGCATATATAAGGTCCACTGCCAAAATAAACCAATAGGATTTCATTCCGGCAGTGACACCCCTGCAGCCATCTCGCACAATTACGCCGTCTCAGCAGCTTCCCTCCATTGCGCTGCTGTCTGTTGATCACGGAGCCAATCACCGCTTGCAGGGTAAGGAAGGCCAAGATTCTCACGCAGGGTGTCTC
>JBOIGK010000499.1:0-2206 GCA_050742695.1 Advenella sp.
GGACAGTATATTAACTGCCCTTACCGGCTTGCACAATTGGGTCATTATAGCCACCGCGGGCTTTACGTAGGAGATTTGAAGCTTCTGGCGGTAAAGAACCAGGCGGCAGCCAGCGCCGCGCCCATGAGAAAAACGGCCGGTACGCCCGTGTAGCGGGCCAGCAGGCCGCCTACCGCGCCCCCGGCGGCAACACCCAACGCCTGGGACATATTATAGAACCCAAGGGCCAGCCCCTTGTGCTCTACTGGGGCAACACGCGAAACCAGTGACGGCTGCAACGCTTCCAGAATATTAAATGCAACGAAATAGCCCACGAAGAGCACCACAATGGCAGCAAACGAATGGGTCGCAAAAGCCATAATGGCCATGACAATGGCCAGGCCGGCCACGCTCCACTCCAGGCTCTGCTTGTGCACGTGCCGTGTTTCCGTGTAGAAAACGACCGGCACCATGGCGACAAATGACGCCAGAATCACGGGTAGGTAGACTTTCCAGAGCGTACCGGTGGTCAACCCGCCCAGCCCGATCAGCAGTGGCGGCGCCACCACGAAAATGGACATCAGGATGCAGTGCAGGCAGAACACGCCAAAATTCAGTCGCAAGAGATCGCCATTTTTCAGGACATCTTGCGCGCGTGATTGGATGGCGGGAGTCTGCAACGGCGCCACCGGCACAATAAAAGTGGCCAGCAGCAGGCTGACAAAGCCCAGCAGGGAAATAACCCAGAACAGGCCCGACAGGCCGCCATATTCAACCAGCAGGGGCGCGAGCACCAGCGCCAGGGCAAACGAAATACCAATGGAGCCGCCCACCATGGCCATGGCGCGGGTGCGCACTTCAGGGCGCGTCGCGTCTGCCACCCAGGCGGTAATGGCCGCGGAAATGGCGCCCAGCCCCTGGATGGAACGGCCAATGACAACGCCGGTCACCGAATCACTAAGGGCACAGACGATACCGCCGATAATGAACAGCACCATACCGGCAATAATCACGGGGCGTCGCCCGAAACGGTCCGAAGCCATGCCCAGCGGAATCTGCAAAATGGCCTGAGTCAGGCCATACGCGCCGATGGCCGCCCCCACAAGGGCTGCATTGCTGCCGCCGCTCAGGCTTTTGGCAGCATCGGCGAAAACAGGTGTCAGCAGAAACAGGCCCAGCATGCGAACCGCAAAAAGCAACGCCAGCGTCGTGCTGGCACGGCGTTCAGTGGGCGTAAGTTTGAGTTTAGCCGGTTTGGCAGCATCTGCTTGAGCGGGTTGACTTGGCGCAGCGGAATTCATTCAGCAAATAAAAAGACAAAGTGGGAGGAAGGTATAACTGGTATTGACACCTGCGTTATAGTAATGGATTAGTCCGAGAAAAACCCAGTTCGTTCAACAGGAAAAGATAATTTCATGGATGCCATCCGCATTCGCGGTGCCCGTACGCATAATTTAAAAAATGTGTCGCTCGACCTCCCCCGTCATAAACTGGTCGTTTTGACCGGTTTATCCGGTTCAGGCAAGTCTTCGCTTGCCTTTGACACATTGTACGCAGAAGGGCAGCGCCGCTATGTGGAAAGCCTGTCGGCCTATGCCCGGCAGTTCCTGCAGTTGATGGACAAGCCCGACGTCGACCTGATCGAAGGCCTGTCGCCGGCGATTTCCATCGAACAAAAGGCCGCCGGGCACAATCCGCGGTCCACCGTGGGCACCATTACGGAAATCCACGATTACCTGCGGCTGCTGTATGCCCGGGTAGGCACCCCCTATTGTCCCGACCACGGCTTGCCCCTGCAGGCGCAAAGCGTCAGTCAGATGGTCGACGCGGTGCTGGCCTGGCCGGCCGAGACGCGGCTGGCGGTACTGGCGCCCATCGCGCGCGCCCGCAAGGGCAGCTTCGAAGACGAATGCGCCAGCCTGCAGGCCCAGGGCTATGTACGATTGCGCGTCGACGGGCAGATGCAGGAAATCAGTGAGATGGCGCCACTGAAGAAGAACGAAAAGCACGATATCGATGTCGTGATCGATCGATTGCGCATCAAGGCGGAAAGCAAACAACGCCTGGCGGAAAGCTTCGAGACGGCCATGCAATTGGCCGATGGGCGCACGGTCGCGTTGGACATGGATTCCGACCGCGAACAAGTATTCTCCAGCCGCTACGCCTGTCCCGTTTGCAGTCACAGCTTGCCCGAACTCGAGCCGCGCCTGTTCAGTTTCAACAACCC
>JBOIGK010000500.1:0-8789 GCA_050742695.1 Advenella sp.
AGCTGATTGTGTACAGAACGGCGCAAGAACAGCCTCGGTTACGTCCATCCTGTTCAAACTGCATTAGCATCCTGGTCCCTAGTCCACCCTTTCGTAATTCCTCTGGCAGATAAACCAGCTCTATGAATAACAATCCCAATGATGATCTGCCCAGCATTCCACCAAACACTTGACCGGATTGCTTGTCTCTGACAACAATGGCCAGCGATTTTCTGTCATTGTATTTTGCTATTTCATCATTGTAGGCGTTAAGGCCAGACCCGATTACTTCGCTCATTTCTTCTGTAATTTCATCGGTGATTTCTACGGTGTGCTTAGTCATTCTCTATTGAATTCAGATTGAGGTTTAGGCAGAACTATACCCATTCTGCATTTTGCAACGGTCACCCGATCAATTTAACTGATGCAGGATCAATGCCCGCGTCTTTTAATCTTGCATCTAGTTTCTGCTCTAATGTCAGGCTGTCTTCGTTGGTGTCCGCCATAGGGAGTCTTAATGCGAACACGAGTTCTTTTTTTAAGGTTATTGGTTCAGCGTCGTCCAAGTCTTCATCAGCGTTAATCATTTGAGATGGTCCGCCGAACTTTGAATATGCGATGTCCATAAAGAGTACTCCGGGTTGGATTGATAATTCATTGTACTTCTCCCTGAACAATAACTGTCAAAGAAAAGACATCACAGGCGAGGCCCGACGCCCGTGCATTCTGAATGCGGTCGGGCAAGATACGCTTTACATCTGCAATAAATCGATGTTTTTACCGTATCTGAACAAACGACATCCAGCATCTTTTGCACAAACGGTCCTGATGCAAGAAGGGTTTTCTGTTCTAATGAATATTGAAGGTGATAGCATTCCACTGCAAGTACGGTCTGCATAGATGAAGATAACTGGTCAGCAACACACGTTCCTGGCTACCCAGTGAGTTGCTTCATTTCTTGACCGTATCTATATCAAGGCAACTGAATATCGTTTTTGTAGCAAAAGAGCCAATTTTGCGGTATGCCAAGGTTGTCATAAGAGTGTCTTACATGTCTTATTTCCTTTCGAACTATTTTACTGATACGCTCGTTGCCAGATACCCATTCTGTTTCGATTTTATATTTGGATAATTCACAATGAAGCTTAAATTACACGTGTCCCCTGGCGCCTGTTCGCTAGCCAGCCATATTGTTTTGGAATGGATCGGTGCACCATATGACATTGCTTATCACTCTGGTGCCGAGCGTAAAGAGCCGGCATTCAGAAAGCTGAATCCTGCCGGCGCGGTACCCGTGCTTGAAATCGATGACTGGGTGCTGACGCAGAACGTAGCCATTTTGAATTTCCTTGCTGACAGCTTTCCAGAATCCAAACTCAATGGCGACGGCAGTACCAGGAGTCGTGCGCAGATTAATTATGCTTTGGGCATAGCGACCTCGGATATCCATCCGACTTTTAAACCGTTATTTGGTACGACTTCGTATCTGGGTGACGAGGCCGCGATTGACATGACCAAGGCCAACGCGCGTACGAAGGTTCATGCTCTATTTGAAATAATGGATGCGCAACTGGCGGGCCAGGACTGGCTTATCGGCACACGTTCTGTGGCCGATCCGCTTCTGTATGTCATGACGCGCTGGACCAAAAACGTGGGTGTAAAGATTGATGATCTGCCCAATCTGACACGCTTTATGAAGAACATGGAGCAGGACGCAAGTGTACAGAAAGCGCTGCAGGACGAGGGGCTGCAGACGTTCCTCTAGCAACGCAGTCCAAAGTACAGGCAGTGGACTGCATTGCGCGACTGCAAGGGAACGCTGCTGTGCCTTATTGTTGTTGTGATAGCGCTGTACGTTTCAGGTTGTCTAGGGAGGCAACGGTTGCGATGCACGCCTGTGCAGCTTCCTTGCCCTTGATCCGGAAATGCTCGAAGAAAAAGCGATGCTGATCTTCACCGTCAAACAATTCACGTGGTGTGAGCACGCAAGACAATACCGGTACGCGGGTCTCCAGCTGAACCTGCATCAGTCCTGAAATAACGGCCTGGGCTACAAACTCATGACGATAGATGCCGCCATTGACCACCAGCCCGGCTGCGACCACTGCAGCGTAGCGACCGCTTTCAGCCAGCAACCTGGCATGCAGGGGAATTTCAAAGGCGCCGGGAACACTGATGATATCGACGCAGGACGCATTCTGGCCAAGGTTTGACACTTCTTGCAGAAATGACAGTCTTGCCTGCTCCACGATATCGCCGTGCCACCCGGCTTCAATGAAGGCGATACGATGGGATGCGAGCACCGGCAGGGGCTGATTGACAACTTTTGTAAGCATGGTAAAACTCCTGTTTTTGAATATATAAAAACAGGGCATGGATAGACAGGAGACGCATGGCGCGCGCATTACGAGGCCTTGGGTTTTCGCGCCAAATAATGGTTCGGCGTAGCAGTGCAAACCGGTGGTAACGCGTGCGAAGCACGGCACGCTGGCATGGCCAGCGGTATCCCGCTCTCTCTTTATCCGGACTATGACCGTCGGCCCTGGAATCACACCAGATCTGCTGACCTTGCTCCATGCGTGAACAATTGCTGCACAGGCAAGCGCTCGCGGGCTTAGCGTTTTGCACGCCATTACCGCCGGTGGGGAATTACACCCCGCCCTGAGAACGTGCGGCTCTTTGTCGGGCGTGCCGAAGAAAAGTCCGCGCACAAATTGTAGCACCAGATTTGCGCGTATGCAGGGCTACCCCGGGAACATGTATAACGAACCCGCGTGCCTGTATGCAAAACCCGGGCGTCAATCTATACACACATCTACGCTATAGCATTGTCCCAGTTTGTCGTTGAGATTCAACAGGGGTGTAGCACTACAGACGGCGATAGGGCAGCCGCCGGCAATATCGCCAATATCGGCGATACCCTCCACGGCTGACACTCATTATTTCCACCGCCGCGGCAACTGCCGGACAAGTCATAAATCAGTATTAAAATCGAACCTATTTCACATGCGATTTTTGAAAGGGATAGGTGATGAAAGACTATTACGGAGCACGCGCTAACGAATACGACAGAATCTATTCAAAGCCGGAGCGGCAGGCCGATCTTAAAAATTTGCAAATGTGGCTGCCCCCCTTGTTTGCTGATCGGTCAGTTCTGGAGATCGCTTGTGGCACCGGCTATTGGACTCAATTTTATGCACCACTGGCTGAGCGGGTTGTGGCGCTGGATGCGGCAAAAGAGACCCTGCATATCGCGGCAGGGCGGATCGCCACGAACAACGTCCATCTGATGCAGGGGGACGCATACGAGCTGCCAGTTTTCGATGCGTCCTTCGATGCCGCTTTTGCCGGGTTTTGGTGGTCACATATTCCACAGGAACAACTCGCCGGGTTTCTCGCTGGCCTTCATCGGGTGCTTGAGCCAGGTGCCAGGATTATTTTTCTTGATAATCGTTTTGTGCCCGGCAGCAGCACGCCCATATCAGACTGTGATAGTGCCGGCAACTCCTATCAAATTCGCATGCTGGACGACGGTTCAACGCATCGGGTCCTCAAGAACTTTCCGACTCGTGAACAATTGCTTGCCACTGTGTCGCCATATTCGACCTCTTGCAATTATCTGGAATGGGAATATTTCTGGGCGCTTGAGTACACCTTGAATGTCCCTTGATCAAGCGTGGAACACAGGCCGGATGAAGCAAAGATTGGCTTGCCAACCGGGTTGCAAACATACCCGGATAATATATTTTGAATAACTGAAAGACCCAATTAGTGTATAAATGTAGGGGTCGATTCAAAGGAGCTTTTATGAAACAACTTATCGCTGTCATCCCACTGGTTGTGCTCGCTGCCTGCCAGACGCCAACGCCCGGGCAGGCCCAGACAGAAGATCAATGCGGTGCCAACAGTCGTCAAAGCCTGGTGGGAACACAGGAAACGGCTTTGAACAAATCCACCTTACCCAAGGCTACCCGTATCATTCATCCAGATTCAGCCGTCACTATGGACTATTCTGCGCAGCGCTTGAATATACATGTGGGTAAGGACGGGAAGATTAGTCGTGTGACTTGCGGGTAGGCGCGATAGCACGTGCCAACTGTGCTTCCTCATTACGGTAATTTGGCAGGGCGGGTAGTGAGCTTCGCTCTGTAATCACAGGTTATTTTCTTAAATAACTCTTGCGCCCGGAATCGCTGTAGCAAAACTGACCGCCTCTGGGGCCGGTGCAATAATTGCCGCTACGACAACGGCACCCGGCGTCTTTTTTGACAGAGGGTGTCATATTGCGATTATTGGAAAATAGTTGTGCTGCGGAAGTATTGCCGTTGCCGTGTGTTGCCGAGCAATACTTTTTTGACCCGCTCACAGACCCGTCATTGCATATAAACGTTTTTCCCTGGCAATGGGAAATGCCGCCTTTGGAGCCCGAGCATGGATAGTTTCGGGCCAGCGCTGGCGGCATGGCCAGATTGGACAGCATCACTAGTGTGAATGCTAGTGCAGCACTTCTGATTATTGAAGTATGAGAAATCCTGCTTCGCTTGTGTGTGCTTTTTGCACCCTTCAAATGTACTTCCTGCCCCGGGCGGCATGATCTTCGCGTTGGCGCTCCAAATACCATTTGCGCGATGCCAGGTCGGTGACATTGGTGTCAAGCCACCGGCGCAGTTCTGCTTCTTCACGTTGAAAGTCGCTCTCTAACGTTTTTAGATAATGCGTATTTTGTTGAGTCAGATCGTCCATCCTGGCCTCCTTGTAGGCGTTTCACGGTAAAGCATCAGGGCGCAATGAACCCTTGCATGATTTTCCTTTTGTGAATATAACATTTATTTAACAAAATACATATTCGGTTACCTGATGCCGTAATTTTTCAAATATTCGTAATCAGGCAAGCTGACCACTTAATACAAATGAAATGCCTGACAGCAACGCACCAAATTAGCGCAGAAAGCGTCCACCAATTGATACATTTATTTACAATATTTCCTTTCAGCAAATGCGCTGCAGCAGCTATAGCCTGCGCGCGCTGCGCGGCGGTGGGTGTCATAATTGCGAACGTATTACGCAATACGAATGTTCTTTTATTCCGATGTTGCGATCACATGTGTAATGGGGATGTCTTTTTCCGATGAATTTGGGCCAATAGGCGCATGAGCCGGCAACCGGCCTTTTACTGGTTGCAATCGCCCCGGCTGACATTTGCATACCCTGATATTTCATTTTTCTCAGTTTGTTCTCAAAGGGATTAAGGTGGGGCGAATAAGGTTATTCTGGATGTCAATAATAAGGAAGGGGCATTCATGAAGATCTTTTTTTATATTGCCACCGTTGCTGCACTGGCAGGATGTGCAAGCTCGGATCCGGCACTGCCGACCCAAGCGAATGTAGACGTGAATAAATACACGGGCACGTGGTATGAACAGGCACGGTTACCCAACCGTTTTCAGCGAGACTGCGTGAGCGATGTGCGTGCCGATTACAGGTTGCTGCCGGGTAATACAATTGACGTGGTCAACCAGTGCAAACAAAAAGATGGCGGCGTGAAAACAGCGCAGGCAGAAGGGCGACTTGCTGCCAATGCAACTGCCCCTGATTTTTCCAAATTGCAGGTGCGATTTGCACCCAAGTGGACCTCGTGGCTTCCAATGGTGTGGGGCGACTACTGGATAATGAAAATTCATGGAGATTATAAATATTCATTGGTGGGCACGCCCAATCGCCAGTTTTTGTGGGTTCTTTCCCGGGAAAAGCAGGCTGATCAGCGTGTAGTCAACGAGCTGCTTGCGTATGCAGCAAGCCATGGCTTTGCGGTTCAGGATATGACCAGAACACCGCAGTAATTGACCAGGGCGATCGGCAAAGATCTTGCAGCCCTGCGTGCCAAAAACCGAACAAGGCACGCGCACAGCCCTGCTTGCTGTTTTTGTTATCAAATTGCGATCATCATCATGGAACGGCCGATGCGGCAACGCCCTTCATAAACGGGGCCAATTTTCGCGTTTCGTATTTTCGTGCTTTCGTGTGCCCAATCCGGACGGGCCTGCTATAAAATGGTTTTTTTTGATTCAACAGGAGTGCGCCCAATGCCTATCAACCGTCTTTGTCGACTTAGCCTGATGCTGTGCCTGGCCGCGTTTGTTGCCGGTTGTTCAGGAGGCGGTCGTAGCGGTTCCTCTCTAGGCGCAGAGTGTGCCTGGTATCGTGGCGGTTGTTCCTACGAAGGGCCTTATGACGCCGATGAAAAAGATTACGCTGAAGCTGAAGCCGCCAGGCTAAACAGAGCCCAGTCTTCGCGACTGGGTGGCGGCTGGTTCTGGTAATAACTTGCTGGTGGCGCCATTGCCTTCGTGCTGCCAAGGCAGTGCAACGTAGATAAGTGGTAGGGTCTTCGCGTAGCGTCACCTATACGTCCTTAAACGGATTAATTTGCTTCCTGCAGGCCTGGCTTGCCAGGGCACGTCGATCGCTATCGCAAACAAGGAGTATCAAATGCACCTTCCTGTTCTGGGTTGCTTAGTCGTACTGGCATCTTTGTTCTCATATGAAGCCAGTGCCCAAAATATAGCGCTGGACTCCAGGGAGTACAAGGTCGGACTCGCCGTAGATCGTCTGCCGCACGAGGCGGCAGCAGCGGATAAGGCGATAAGAAACCGTCTGGATCCGATAATGAAAATAGAGCCTCTGCGAAAGAAGCAGGCGCAAGTACAGTTTCTTGACACCGACTCCTGTACTTTGACAAAAAACGCGATGCTTTTACGGGCTCGGACCAAATCAAACAAGGAACCGCGGCTCACCTTGAAGATCCGTAATCCGGATATTCTTGCCGTCGATACGATGCCTGTTGCATTAGCCAGTGGAAAGACCGTCGGTATTGAAGATGATTACAGTATCGGACAGGACGGCAAGCCCGCAAGCAATTTCTCCAGGTCATTTTCATTTGACGGCGCGTTGCCTCATCGCCTGGCAGACATGAGCAGCCACATTGTCAATTTGGAGTACCTCGGCCCGGATGTCTCCCAGTTGGCTTTGCGCGGCGGGCCACGGGTTGCCGAGACGGTGTTTGTATCCAAGCAAGTGTCCATCACAGATCAATTGGCAACTGAAGTTGAAATCTCGCTTTGGTATGAACAGACGGGTGGGGCATTACTGGCTGCAGACGTGTCTTTTACGGTCCAGGCGCCATTTGACCATTCGCAATTGCAGGCAGCCGATAAATTGCTGCTGGATTTCGCCCGGGCTTTAGGCGACTTCAGGGGCGCAATCGGAGAGAAGGCGCTGGCGGTCATTCCGAAAATGTGTCGATAGCCATTTATTCTCATGCAAATATCGATATTAACAGTCCAGACAAGCTGCGATGAGATGTTTTCGGCGTTGCAAACACGAGCAGGAGCTAAGCAGCGGTTGTCAAAACCAATAAGGCCCGCCGTAGCGGGTCTTAACGTGCTATCCGGGGAGGTTTGGCATAGCGCGCATCACCCCGCTAGTAGTTACTATTCATCCTTGGAAAGAAGACTGCGGTAGATCAGGCCGCCCGCAATTGCCCCAACAATTGGCACAATCCAGAAAACCCACAGTTGTGATAGCGCCCAATCCCCTTGGAAGACGGCTACGCCAGTGCTTCGAGCCGGGTTAACAGATGTGTTGGTTACGGGGATGCTGATCAGGTGGATCAGTGTCAGCGCCAGGCCAATGGCAAGTGGAGCGAATCCTGCTGGTGCTCGCTTGTCGGTAACGCCATGAATAATAATCAGGAAGAATGCCGTTAGTACGAATTCGGCAATGATTGCAGCGGTTAGTGAGTAGCCGCCTGGGGAATGCTCTCCATAGCCGTTAGAGGCAAATCCGCTGGTAGAGGCGTCAAATCCGGCTTTGCCGCTGGCGATCAGATACAGTACGCCGCCGGCAATAATGCCGCCTATCACTTGAGAAATAATATAAGGCACCACCGTGCTGAAGGGGATACGACCGCCGGCGAAAAGGCCCAGCGTGACGGCCGGATTAAAGTGGCCGCCAGAAATATGGCCTACTGCGTAGGCCATTGTAAGTACCGTCAAACCGAATGCCAGCGCTACACCGGCAAATCCTATTCCCAATTCCGGGAAACCTGCGGCAAGTACCGCGCTGCCGCAACCCCCGAAGACCAGCCAGAATGTTCCAAATGCTTCTGCACTACATTGCTTGATCATTTCTCTTTCCTTTGTTGTATGGGTTGTGAGCAAATTATGCGATCAATTGATAAAGCAGACAATCAAATTTAGGTCAATTCGATTCGCAAAGATTAACAAAATGTATCAATCACGATTGTGATTAAATCACTTTTGAACCCAGGGTAAGGACTCATTGCGACCGTAACCAGGCATAGCGTTCATGTCCGGGCTCCGGGGCCTTAGCAGGCAAGCAAGCGCAAACCGGAACGACAAAGCCTTGCAAGCCCAGGCCAGGCACGCAACAAAGTCAAGATCGAGTCCGCCTCCGATATCAACCTGAATTGTGCTAATCCAAAATGGCGAGCGCTTTGTTCAAAAGCCGCTGCTAATAAACGAGACATATACTGCTTCCCGATAAATTAAAGGAGCATAAAGCTATGTACTCAAGCAGGTCCGGACACACGGGTTCAAACGGTTCATTCATGGGCGGCGCCCCGGCAGACAATCACAATGCACCCGGGCCCTACCAGATCAGTCCCAGGCTTTACAACGCAGATCTGGCGCCCACCCGAACGCAAGGACGCAGATGGGGCAGGTACAGTTTTTTCGCTTTGTGGACCAACGACGTGCACAACATTGCCAATTATTCGTTTGCCATTGGCT
>JBOIGK010000501.1:0-22818 GCA_050742695.1 Advenella sp.
TTGAAACTGGATGAGAAAGTCATCGCCAAGTTTCGGGTGAATTAGATTATTTATTGCTTTGGCCGGTTGCGGTGGGTATTCACTCGTCATATCAAAGCCGGTCATATGAAGGATCGGGTGACTACACAAGCATGTAAGACCCACAGTGACCAGTGTTGAACCGTCGTTGCCAAAATAAAATCCGCGCCACATATAACAATGGCGCGGATTATTATTCTACTTTCAAGCCCGATTTACGACTTCGTGCCGTCTTCCTGATCCAGACGACGCCCAATGCGCATCACGGCCAGCATCATCATCAGGTTAACGAAAACCACCAGGAACACCAGGGTGCCGACCACGAAAGGGTTGGCCAGCAAGGTCAGCGGCGTGACTCGCTTGATAAGCTGTTCCATCTCGGAACCCAGGCTGTCATCGGCATCAGATGCGTTGAGCTTTTCCGAGAACTGCGTTGAAAAAGACGAAATCAACGTGGAGCTGATCTGCATGGCAGGCATGGCAAAAAGGGAGTCGCGTGCTGTCTTGCCATCCAGATAGCCGCTGATACTTTGGTCCAGGCCAGCGATGAAGCTTTTATGCAGGGCGAGCTTGTCTTGATCATTGTCGGCCGAGTACAGAATAGGGTTCAGGTTCTCCACGATTGTTCCGCGCACCGTGTGCTTGTTGCAATGTGGCAGCTCTTCCTCGCTGGTCGCTGCAGCCTCACCGTTCTCAGCCTCACCGGCTGCTGCATCCACCTCTACTGCTTCGGCTGTCGCTGCTTCTACTGCCGCAGCCGTTGCTCCGGTATCTGCAGTGCAGAGGGTGTCGTACTTGTCAATGGCTTCGAACTGATCCGGCGCCAGCGGAAAAATCCCGTTCTCTAGCGCCGCAGCTTCAATTTGCGTACGCTCTTCGGGCTTGCTATCAACAAAGGCACGGATCTGGCGGATGATGTTTTCGTAATGCGCCGCGATTTCCGGCGTCTTCATAGCATCGCGCATCTTGAGAGTATCTTCGTCCTGACCGGTTGCACTGGCTTGCGAGCTGCGAATCGCATCCTCAAAAGCCTTGGCATCGGGCTTGAAGCCCTCTACCTTCTGTACGCTAGTCTGTTCATTGTCGGCCAGATAGAGCCGCCAGCCGTTGGGCACGCTAAGGACGGCCCACCATATGGCAAACGCCAGGAAAATCACACCCAGCAAGACCAGGGAAAGCCTGCCAGCGAGCATTATTTTTTGTTCAAGATAGTCCAGTTTTTTCATGTTTTTGTTGATTGTGGTATTGATGTTATTTTCAGCCCGGTTTAAGCCGCGCGCTATTCTATCACTCTCCGGAAAGCCGATAATGAACTTTGTCCTAAAGCTCTATTTTTGAGTTTGAACACTCGGCAGCGCAACCCGGCTCATCATCACCTGGCTGCGAGCGCCTCGACAATTTCACCAAATTGCGCTAACTTACTGACCAATAATCACATTTGTCAACGTAGCCTGCACCCGCCTCCCATTATTCGCTCCCGAACAGGCACCTTACTCCCCAACCTGAACTCCCAACACTGAACTGAACGCTTTTGAGCAGACCCATGAAAACAAAAGTACAGGCATCCATGCCGCGCTTTGACTTGTTCACCTTGCAACTGGTACTGGCGGTTAAGGCCACGGGCAGCGTTGCGCGTGCTGCTGAAAGCATGCACCTGACGGCATCTGCCGTTAGCAAGCGAATATTGGAGTTGGAAGATCAACTGGGCACCGCAATACTGGAGCGTCATTCCCAGGGGGCAAGGCTGAACCAGGCGGGCGTTGCGCTGTCACGCCGGGCCCAGTTAATACTGAAAGAGTTTCACAATCTTCAGGATGATATGGCCGATTTTACGCACGGCACGGCCGGAAGCGTACGCCTGGCGTCCAATACTTCCGGCCTGGCCTGCGGGCTCGCCGATCAACTGGTGTATTTCAATCGTCAATATCCGGACATCAGGATATCGGTTCGTGAAGCCACCAGCATTGCCGTTGTGCAGGCGGTCGCCGAGGGCTGGGCGGATATTGGCATTGCCAGTGCGCAAACCGAGCTGGGTGCGCTCACGGCGCGTCCATATCGGAGCACGCCTTTGGTATTGGCGGTTCCGAAGAACCACCCCTTGGCTGGGCAAGATGCCGTTCACTATGCGGATACGCTCGCTTATCCGCATATCGGCCGTGCAGCCGATAGCGCCCTTGGGCGTCTGGCAGGCGCGCCATCATCTGCGCTGTCGGATGACGTGGCACTCGACTCCCTGGTTACCAGTTTTTCTGCCGTGTTCTCGCTGGTTCGCGCCGGCGCAGGCATTGCCGTGGTACCTCTGAGCCCGACGCAGTTGATTACCGCGTCGGATATCTCGCTGGTTCCGCTGAAAGACACCTGGGCAAAATTCGATTTGTGCCTGGTCTGCGACCCAGGTGTCATCTTGTCGCCAGCCGCCTCCCGACTGCTGAGCGTGCTGGGCAGCCCGGATGCAGCAAAAACGGAATGATCAGCCCACGACAACGCCCGCATCGTGAATAACCTTGCTCCACTTCTTGCGGTCACTGGCAATTAAGTCGGCGAACGCGCCGGGTGAATCATATGCCGGTTCAAAACCGCTACCAACAAGCCAGGCATTTGACTCGGAATCTTTGAAAAACTCGCCCATGGCCAAATTCCAGCGGTCAATGGCCGCCGGTGGCGTGCCTGCAGGCGCGGCCACGCCCCACCATTCAT
Source organism: Advenella sp. (assembly GCA_050742695.1). Taxonomy (GTDB): domain Bacteria; phylum Pseudomonadota; class Gammaproteobacteria; order Burkholderiales; family Burkholderiaceae_B; genus Advenella. The sequence continues at coordinate 2,716 of JBOIGK010000501.1, forward strand.
CGGCGGAGTAACCTGGTAAGGCGTCTTCTGCAACCGTGGGCAGATCCGGCAGTACGACCGAGCGCTGTTGGCCGGTCGTGGCCAGGGCACGCAAGGCGCCTGATTTGATGGCAGGCAACGCGGCGCCAAGAATGGCGAACATCATCGAGATCTGCCCACCCTGCAGATCGACAAGTGCAGGGGACGTGCCGCGATAGGGAATATGCTGGATACCGATATCTGCCATATTTTTGAACAGTTCAGCCGGCAAGTGGCCGGCTGCGCCGTTACCTGCGGTGCCGAAGGTCAAGGTACCTGGCTTGCTTTTAGCCAGGGCGATAAGTTCTTTTATCGATTTCACTTGCAATGACGGGTTGACCACAACAACAAACACGGTCGCTGCGACACGGCTGATCGGGCTAAATTGCGTAGCCGGATCATAGGATAGCTTGCTGTAGAGCTCGGGATTAATGGAGCTGACCCCGGCCGTGGTCATCAGCAGCGTATGGCCATCGGGTTTGGCTGACGCCACCTGGGCTGCTCCAATGCCACCACCAGCGCCAGGCTTGTTTTCCACAACGACGGGCACACCCCATTTGTCCGCGACAAAACGGGCCAGGCGACGAGCCAGGGTATCGGTCCCGCCACCAGCCGGAAACGGCACGATCAGGCTCACCGGGCGCGTGGGATAGCTTGAGGCAAAAACAGTCGGAAAAGCGAATGTACCTGCGGCGATTGATCCACTAAGAAGGAATTGGCGGCGATTCATGATGTGACTAGCTCCTGAAAAATAGGTTCCGGTGCTTCGGATAAGAGGGTATCCGGGACATAGACAGTCCCTGCGAACAATCGCCTGGCAGTACGCAACAGACTGACCGCGCGTATGTCCGGATCACCGTCGGCGCCAGCACTATAGCACTGCACATCCACCTCGATGCTTCCCTGTGGGTGTTCAATACAGACGGGGCCGGACGTGTGCCGGGCAACGCGTTGGGCGACAGAGCCGCCTAGAAACGCGGCCACCCCCAGGCAAACCGCACCGGTCACGGCAAAGCCGGAATGGCATGTATAGGGCATGAAATAGCGGGCGGCCAGTGTCGCGTCGTTGCCGGCAGGCGCCGCCACCAGCGTCAGCTTGGGCATTTCAGAGCGCGATACGTCGCCCAGGCCCATGGCGCGTCCGGCAATACAGCGCAAATTTTCCACCTTCGCCAGCAAATCGGCATTGGCATTGATCACCTCAGCCGGCTCATGCCCCGTCAGCCCGAACGCTTCGGCTGCGACAATGGCCATGGGTACCGCGGCATCCACGCAGCTGACTTCAATGCCGTCCATGATATCGACAACGTTTCCAGTTGGCAGCAATTTGCCGGTCTTGGCGCCCGCCATGTCTTCAAAGCGCAACCAGACTGGCGCAGCCTGGCCCGGCACGCCGTCGATGCGTGCATCGCCCTGGTACAGGGTGCGCCCATTATCGGTCTGTACCGTAGCGACGATGCGCTTGGCTGTGTTGACATTGAATATCCGCACCGTGGTTGCCGAACCTTCAGCTTTCACCAAGCCCTGGTCAATGGCGTAGGGACCCACGGCCGCCAGCATATTGCCACAATTAACGTTGTAATCAATCGTATTCTTGTGAATGCACACCTGGGCGAACAAGTAATCGACATCCGCATCGGCGCGTTTGGACGGGGAGATAATCGCAATCTTGTTCACCAGCGGGTCCGGCCCGCCAATGCCATCGATACGTCTGGGCTCAAGCGCGCCCAAAACCCGCAGCAAGATGCGATCGCGCTGCTCACCCGGCGGGGGCAGATCGGACGCCAGAAAAAACGGGCCCTTGGAGGTACCGCCGCGCATGACAACGCAGGGCAAACCAAGCTGATCAGAAAATGTGTGCATAGAGTATGCCTCCTATGTGAAGCATTCTCGCCCAACTTGCGCTGCCCTGACAAACAATCATTCGGAACGGCAGCGCTTCCAAAAAGTCACGCCGCGTCCCGCCCGTTTTGCCGCATACTCCGGGGAATGAATACGACCAAGCCCTGCGACGACCTGCGCGATCCCGACATATATAGCCAATTGCTGGACCGTATCGGCCGGTGCGAACCTACCGTGCAAGCCTGGGCGTGGTTTGAGCGGGACGTTCTGGCCCGTACGCTAGAGGAGCTGAAAGTGCGGGTTCAGGAAGGGCCGCTTTCAGGACTTGCGGTGGGAATCAAGGACATTATCGATGTTGCCGGCATGCCTACCGGCAACGGCGTGATGCAAAATCCGCCATTACCATGCGCAGGCGCCGATGCCGATTGCGTCGCGCTTTTGCGGGAGGCCGGCGCGATACCTGTAGGCAAAACAATCACCGCCGAAATGGCATACGCCCACCCCGGACCTACAAGCAACCCCTGGAATCCTGCGCATACGCCTGGCGGATCTTCCAGCGGATCGGCTGCAGCCGTGGCATGCGGAATGGTAGCGGCGGCGCTTGGAACCCAGACCGGAGGCTCGATCATCCGCCCCGCCGCGTACTGTGGGACAGTCGGATTCAAGCCAACCTACGGCCTTGTGCCCATGAAAGGCATCACAAGCGTGAGCCCGCGCCTGGACACGTTGGGCTGGTTTACGACAAATGTGATGCTGGCCGATCGTATTGCCCAGGTACTGCTGCCGCACCAGCCAGCGCCAGCCGCCGCCAGGATGGATGCGTTGCGGGTAGCACGCGTGGATGCATTTCACGCGAGCCCCGATGCCGAGACAGTGAACGTCATGGACATGGCATGCCTCACCTTGAAAAAGAACGGCGCCGACGTTTCGTGCCTGAACATGGAAGACGAATGGAACACGCTGACCACCGCGCATAAAACGATCATGTTCTATGAAATGGCGCGCAGCATACAGACGACACATGCGGCGAACTGCAGCCGCTTTAGCACGACGCTGCGTGCAACTTGCGAACAAGGCGCTGGCATTTCAACAGCCAACTATCACCTTGCACTCAGTACAGCACGGTCTTCTGAGGCGCGCTTGCTGCATGCGCTACAGGACACAGATGTGATATTGACGCCCAGTGCAAAAGGTGCTGCACCCCTTGGATTGGAAAGCACAGGCGAATCCACCTTCAATAGAATCTGGACGCTGCTTGGCTGGCCTGCCATTCATTTGCCGACCACCCAGTCAAGCGAGGGGCTGCCTCTGGGTGTACAACTTATCGGAAAGCCCGGGGCCGACAGGCAGTTGTTGTTGATCGCTGATCAAATACATCAACTGATTAATCGTCGAACCGATCCGAACCCATGCGGCGGCGATAGCGCTATAACGTATTGGTAAAGCGCTAAACGAAGACTTGGCATTAATCTCTTACAGTGCCATTGTCAAATCGGAACTATCAGCGTTTTACCTATAGTTTTTGATTGGGTCGGTTGATCCAGGCGATAAAAAGAGAAAGAAGCAGTACAACAAGGGGCGCAATCGCATGCGTATATTCTTTATGTAATACAACGGTTGCGCAAGCTGCGGCCATAATGCCGAGGCCAAGTACCGCACCCCATAATCGTCTCGAATGAGGTATCAACAAAATGGCGGCAATGAGTTCCAGGGATCCTGTCAGGTAGTGAAACCAGGCAGGATATCCCCAGCGAGCGTAATCGGCAGCGATTTGTTCGGAGGCAAAAATGTTGCCGATAGAACCAATCAAGAAAAACGCGGCCAACAGCCATGCCAGGAACGTTTTCCAGGGAAGTTTGGCTAATTTCATTACATGCCCTTTGCGGCTAGTGCGCCATATAAAAAAGTAGAAACTGTATTTTTTACAATGCTATTTATTTGAGCAGCAGAGAACCGGCGCTTGTCAAAACCGGTTAACGCGCGCAGTTGTGCTTCCATGACAAGCATGCTCACAAATTGCTGGGCAAACATGTGTGCAGGTACGCTTGTTTTGGATTCGTTTTTGAAATTTTCCTGGTGCGCTTCAATCCATTGCGTCAGGATGCTGGCCGCCTTGAAATGCCCCGCATGTAGCACTGCCTGCGAAAGCGCAGGGAAGCGCTTGCCCTCAGCCACCATCAATCGATGCAGCTCCAATGCACGCGGCGTTAAAACGGCTTTCAGTACTTGCTGACCAAAAGAGGTTAACACTTCCGGGATTGTTTGCTCTTTAATATGCCACTGTTCCAGTGGCTGCGTAAGTTCTGCACAAAGCTGAGTAACGACTTCAATAAAAAGGCCTTCCTTACCACCAAAATGGCTATAAATATTTCGCCTTGAACCACCCACTCGCGCGATCAGATCGTCAATGGCTACTGATTCAAAGCCTTGTTCCAGGAACATGTCGGCAGCAACGGCGGTGAGATTTTTCAGTCGTTGCGCGCCTTTGGCCGTTCGATGTTTGGCTTCGCCTGCAGGTCTTTGGACATGCATCAGATAATCCTGATAATTCATAAAAGGTACGGAACTATACCATACCAAATAATATCTGCACAAGCCATTGCAGCCAGAGAGAAAGTGGCAAATTTAATGATTCAAGCTTGCGCTTGGGACAACAAGCCTATTTATATTGAATAGTACGGTACGCCGAGTCGTTGACGTCAAATGCAGTTGCAATACACATTGAGAGCAATATCAATCCAGTAATGCCCACCTGGTGAAGCGCTTTCACTAACTAACATGAGCGTTAGAGTGATCGATCGTACCGACTATTTTCCGCTAACCCTGCGCATCAGTAAGGCACTCTTTTATTCCATATCTATAATGGAAAACAATTGCCGCCCATCTACGCACGTTCCGCGGCCTCTCCGAATAGCGATAAGGCGCTGTACCAATGTCAATATTAACGAAGTCGGAAATCTCCCCTGCCGAGGCTCGTCGGTTCGCGCTGACGGCGCAGGGATTCAATGGTCTGACCCGTGACGGCAACATCAGCACCGTGCACCTGAGCAGATCAATCGGACAGCTCGGCGTGCTCCAGATCGACAGCGTAAACGTCCTTGTGCGTGCCCATTACCTGCCGCTTTTTTCCCGCCTTGGTTCCTACGACCGCACTCTTTTAGACACTGATACAATCGCCAAATCCAAGCGCTTCTTCGAATATTGGGGGCATGCGGCCTCGCTGCTGCCGATGGACTGCCAGCCTTTGTTGCGCTGGCGCATGGACCGCGCGCTTCGTGGCGAGGGAGTCTGGACGCCGCTGCAAGCTTACGCCAAGGAAAGGCGAGCCGAGGCCGATGCCATCCTGCGTCGCATCGGCGCAGAAGGCCCCCTGGCCGCTTCCGATCTGTCACCCGCCGCCGGACCGAATACCAAGGGAGCCGCCAAGGAGATGTGGGCGTGGAGCGAAGTAAAGCACGCCATCGAATGGCTGTTCTGGTCGGGTCAGATTGCCTCGACGCATCGCCGCGGCAGCTTCGAGCGCGTCTATGATCTGCCTGAACGCGTTTTACCGCGTACCGTGCTTGAGCACCCCACACCAAGTGCTGTGGACGCACAGCGCGCCCTGCTCGCCAGGTCGGCCAAGGCCCTTGGCATTGCCACCGAAGAGGACCTGCGCGATTATTACCGTATTCCCGCTGCGGACGTGCGGCTGCCGCTGCAGCAACTGGTCGAGGAAGGAACCATCACCCCCGTGCGCGTGCGCGGTTGGCGGCAGCAAGCCTATCTGCACAAGGACGCGCGCGCCGGCCGCAAGATCGATGGCGCAGCGTTGCTCTCTCCCTTTGATCCGCTGATCTGGCATCGCTCACGCACCGAGCGGCTGTTTGATTTTCGCTATCGGCTGGAAATCTACACGCCCGCACACAAGCGCGAGCATGGCTATTACGTGCTACCCTTTCTGCTGGATGGCGCGATCGTGGCGCGAGTGGACCTCAAGGGCGATCGCCAGTCTGGCACCCTGATCGTCCAGCGCGCGCATGTCGAGCCCGATGCACCGCCTCACACGATAGAACGCCTGATCCAAGAGCTCCGGCTTCTGGCGGCATGGCTCGGATTATCGTCTATCGCCGTCGCACCGGTTGCGGCAATTGACCCGCTGCTTGCTGCCTTTCGCGACGACACGCTGCCGGCATCTGTCGGGGTGGCGTCCGTATAATCGGCCTGCAGACGAGAGCTGCAATGGACTCTTATTGGCAGTATCAACTATAGCACTCACAAAAATCCGTTGCCTCTGGCGTTATTCAGACAAAGAAAACGCTGCCGCCAACTGATCGGCCGCTCTTGCCAGTAGTGCAACGTCCATACCCACGGCCGTAAACAGCGATCCGCATTCCATGTAATGGCGGGCCAATTGCGTGTCCAATGTAAGGATGCCCGGCGCTTTACCCAAAGCCCGAACCTGCCGGATCGCATCCTCTATCGCACTTTGCACTTCGTGATGACCCGGGTTGCCCAAATGCCCCATGCTAGCCGATAGATCTGCGGGACCAATAAACACGCCGTCTACGCCATCTACCCGGGCAATGGCGTCCAGATTGTCGAGCCCTTGCTGCGTTTCTACCTGCACCAGTAAACAAAGTTCATTTTCGCACTCGTGCATGTATGTCTTTTGCCTGCCAAAATCACTGGCGCGCATGGTCCCGCCCACGCCCCTGTTGCCCCGTGGCGGATAGCGCATGCCGGCCACCGCCCTGGCGGCCTCTTCTGCGTTCTGAACATAAGGAATCAACAAGGTCTGCGTACCGATATCAAGAAAACGCTTTTGCTGAACGGCATCGTTCCATGAGGGCCGCACGGCTGCCGATACGGGGTAAGGCGCCACTGCCTGCAACTGGGCAAGCACACCAGAGACCTCGTTCGGTGAATGTTCGGTATCCAGCAAAAGCCAGTCAAAACCTGCGCCAGCCACAATTTCGGCACTGTACGCGTTACACAAGGACACCCACAACCCAAGCTGATGCTGTCCATGGGCCAATGCCTGCTTGAATTTGTTCTTGCCTGCGATCATTGCGATTCTCCCTTGATCAGGTAAAACTGACAGAGATACTGCCCAGCGTGCCGAAGTCGGCGTGAATCACATCGCCTTTTGCGACAGGAACGGTACGGGTGAAGGATCCGGCCAATATGATGTGCCCTTTTTCCAGGACACCGCCAAATTCGGCGATTTTGTTCGCCAACCATACGACACCCATCGCAGGGTGTCCAAGAACCGCAGCGGATACGCCCGATTCTTCGATGGTGCCATTTTTATACAAAAGTGCGCTGGCCCAGCGCAGGTCAATATCCATGGGCCTCACGACCCGCCCACCCAGCACAACCGCCGCTGAAGCGGCATTGTCCGCGATATTGTCAACGATCCGTCGCGGATACCGGGTGCGTCCGTCAACCAGCTCAAGCGCCGGCTGTACAAAGTCAGTCGCTTCCAGGACATCAAATAGCGACACGTTCGGGCCCTTGAGCGCCTTTCCAAGGACAAACGCCAACTCGACTTCAACACGCGGCACAATAAAGCGGTCTGCTGGGATACGATCACCGTCGTAATAGAACATGTTATCCAGCAAATGACCGTAATCAGGCTCATTGATGCCGAGTGTCGATTGCATTGCCCTGGATGTCAGGCCAATCTTGTGTCCGCGCAGGACAGCGCCATGCGCTATCTTGTCGGCAATGACCAGTTTCTGTATCTCGTAGGCGTCGGCAATCTGCAGCCCGGGAAAAGTTTCGTCCAGCTGCGCAACGGGTGTTGCATTTTTTTCTGCATCCAGCAACAGGCGCATTGCTTTTTTGTGTATTTGCTTGCTGAGCATCATTCATCCATTTCTGACAGTATTTTTCAGAATGCCGATTGTCGGCACCTCCACTTCTACCACGTCTCCCTCCCGAAGAAACTTCGGCGGATCGTATCGAATCCCGGCACCCGTCGGCGTGCCGGTAGAGATCACGTCCCCAGGCTCCAGCGTCGTCCACCTGGAAATGTAATGGATCAGATACTCGAAAGAGAACATCAAGTTCGCGGTGGTATCGCGCTGACGTTCTTCGCCATTCACCCGGGTGATCACTTCAAGATTGTCATAACGAGGGAATTGGTCGGCAGTAACCAGCCAGGGCCCGGCGGAGCCACTCTGATCAAAGTTCTTTCCCTGCGTGACATTGAATTTTCCGTGTTTTAACCAGTCACGTACGCTGCCTTCATTCAGGCAGGTCAGGCCTGCAATATGGGACAGTGCCTGCTGCTGCGGAATGCGCCGACCGCGTTTTCCGATCACGATTGCAATTTCGCCCTCGTAGTCAAGCTGCTGCGACTCTTGAACCGGGCAAATCAGCGGCTGTCCGTGGCCGGTCATGGATGATGCGAACCGCGGGAAGACACTGGGATAGGCTGGCGCTGCGGTGCCATCTTTATATTCTTCATTGCGATGGTGATAATTGACCCCCACACAAATGATTTTCCCCGGGTTGGGTATAGGCGGCAGATAATGCAGTTCTTCCAGGGCGTAACGTGGCGCACCGTCAGGCAGCGATTGAACGACACTGGCCAGCTTGTCGCTGCCCAGTAGTGCGTTAACGGTACTGATATCCGAACCGAAAGCGTCGGTCAGATCAACAACCTCATGATCAATGACCACGCCGAATCGCGCTCTGTTTTGTATTACAAAGGATACTATTTTCATTTATCAAATCCAAAGAAGGCGGCCGGATTGTCAACCAGTATTTTTTTAAGCAAGGCCTCAGAAGGCGCATAGCGGTACAGTTGTTCGACCAGATCACCCTCGTTTGGCGGCTGCTTGACCGACACCGGGTGCGGCCAGTCGCTACCCCATACGACACGATCCGGCGCTGCCTCAATATAGGCCTGTGCAATGGGAACAACATCATTCCAGGGCGCACCAGCGCGTGATACCTTTTCTGTCAGAGAAAGCATGACCCAGAAGTTGCCTTTGTTCAGTAACTCCAGAACAGCATTCAGGCTTGGGTCGGCATTGCCTGAGCGAGGATCGGGTCGCCCCATGTGATCCAGCATCACCGGGATGTCCAGCGACTGAAACATGGCAAGTTGATCCATGATGCCGGTCGCTTCCGGCTGAAACTTCGCGTACCAGCCCAGTTCCCGAATGCGTGCGATCGCATGATCAAATTCTTTTTCCGACATACTCACGCCCAGTCCCTGGCGATTAAAGCGGGCTCCTTTTATGCCTGCCGAATCGAGCTTTTCGAGATCACTGTCACTGCCTTCAAGCAGCACCAGCGCATTGGCACAACCGCGATAACTAGGCCCAGCCGCCTCCAGCGCATCCAGGACCACTTGATGGTCGGCCCCGTAGGTGGTTGCCTGGACGATGACACCTCTTTGTACTCCCAACGTTCGATGCAATTGCAATGCCACTTCTATCGTGGCCGTGGGCATTTCGTAGGCCGCGCCAGCCCTGACGGGATATTTGGTTGCAGGTCCGAATACATGGAACTGACAATCACAACTGTTGGCTGGTGGTTTGGGGATGGGCGAACGTGGGTTTGGGTCAAAGGCAAGATAATCAGGCATTTGATTCCCCCTTCACGGCAATGAAATCGCACTCCAGTAATTTTCCGCCATCCAGGCTGGCCTGCATGGTGTGCCTGGCCGGCCGGGAATCCGGATCGGGAAATAGCGCCAGCCATTCTTTGTTCAAGGCTGCGCGTTGTGATCGGTCATTCATCCAGACATGCATTTTGATGATATCCGTGGGCTCAAGCTCAGCGGCACTGCAAATACGCTTCACATGATCAAACATAAGCCGGCTTTGCTCTTCTATCGTCGAACCATATTCACCGGTTGAGGGATCCGTTCCCTGAATGCTGCCCGAAAACACCATGCAGCCAATCTGGCTGGCCGCCGGAATCGGGTTCTTATGACTGAACCCTTGCGCGTAGATGCTCTTTCTTTTCGCCATATTCATTTCTCCTGACATGTTCTGTTCCTAGTTCACACTGATATTCGCGTTTTTGATGATAGGGACCCACCGCTCGTCTTCTTTCTTCAGATACGCCGTGAAATCGTCAGGCGTCATGCTGTGGGCTTGCGCGCCGAGCGCTTCAAAGCGCTGAATGATCGCAGGATCCTTCAAGACCGCCATCGTTGCGGCGCTCAGTTTGTCGCGAATGTCTTCAGGCGTGCCTTTGGGCGCCATTAAACCGGTAAAGGTATAAGCAACGGCATCCTGGATACCAGATTCGACCAGGGTTGGCACATTCGGCAGGCTGGCCAGTCGCTTTTCTGATGTGACGGCAAGCGCACGCAGCTTGCCTTCCTTTAAATAAGGCAAGGCCACGGACATCTGGTCAAAGCTGAAGTCAACCTGCCCACCGAGCAAATCGGTTATGGCAGGTGAATTGCCTTTGTAATGAACCGTCATCCATTTGGCTCCTGTTTTCGCAAGCAGCATTTCGCTCATCAAATGATTGGATGTACCGGCGCCTGGCGAAGCCATATTCAGCTTGCCAGGATGCTGCTTTGCGTAACCTATGAGTTCGGTGACTGTTTTTATCGGTAACCCGGGGCGTACCTGCAGAACCATCGGGGTCATCGAAACCGTCGTAACTGTCTCGAAATCCCTGTCCCAATGGTAGGAATCACGATTGAAAATAATCGGGCTATAAAGCAGGGGCCCGTTGGCCGCCATGAAGAACGTGTACCCATCCGGTTTGGATTTTGCCACATACTCTGCAGCAATCATGCCGCCGGCACCAGCCTTGTTTTCCACGATAAATGGCTTGCCAAAAGCTTTTGCCAGCCCGGGTGCAATGAGTCTGGCGGCAACGTCGACGTTACCGCCAGGGGGATAGGGAACAACGATGGTAACTGGCTTTGAAGGCCAGTTTTCCGCATACGCGGTCGAGGTCAAGAGTATCGATAAGGCCGTTACCATTTTTAGTGCTTGCATTAGTCTCTTCCTGTAATCAATGGTGGAACCGTGTAGAAAAAGATAGCAAGGGTTGGCGTCCGGGGACAACATGAGAAACAGCATTACGTCCAAATATCGGACTAAAAATCAATTTTCCATTTACGACATCGGGCAAAACTGGGGCATGATACAGTTTGCCATGTATTTTTCCTGGCAATGACGGTTATTATTTGGACATATTTCTAGTGGTGCCATCCTATGAAAATTTTTGCAGACAGCATGGGTCCGGAGCAGACCTATAAGTTATTGACCGGTATCGTCGTGCCACGCCCTATCGCCTGGGTAAGCACGTTGTCCGAGGCGGGCCTCACCAATGTTGCGCCATTCAGTTGCTATACCATTGTTTCCAACATGCCGCCCATGATCGGTATAAACATTGGTCGCAAGGCGGGGGTACGCAAGGACACCGCAACAAATATCCTTTCCAACAGCAATTTCGTCGTCAATATTGCAGATGAAACCCTGCTGGAACCATTGCACCAAAGCGCCGGAGAATACCCGCCGCAGATCAGTGAAGCGCAGTTGCTCGATCTTGAAACCCTGCCAGGCGAATCAATGCCGGTGCCTCGTCTGGTGGCCGCTCCGATCAGTATGGAATGCCGGCTGCACAGCGTGACGCCATACGGAGATACGGGTGCGGAGTTTTTTGTTGGAGAGATCCGGATGTGGCATATCCGAGATGGCTTGCTCAATGATGGGAAAATCGACAGTACGATCTTGCGTCCCATTTGCCGTCTTGGTGGTCCAAACTACGCCACGCTCGGAAAAGTGGTTACGTTGCAGGCGGTATCGCAAACCCCGAAATCGGTGCTTTAACTATCATAAGGACAAATCATGAATACTGACGATAGCGAAAATGGCGAAACGGCGCAACCAGCAAGCCAGACTGTTTCCCGTGCCATGCAAATTCTGAGACTGGTTGCCTGTGGTCAGGAGCATGGCGTGCGCTTGACCGATATTGTCAATATTTCAGGCCTGAACAGGCCTACCGCACGTCGTATTCTTAAAACGCTGCTTGCGGAACAGGCGGTTGAGCAGGATCAGCTGACGCGCCGATACCTGATTGGCAATGAATTGACGTTGCTGGGTCTTGCTCGCAGAAAACGATTTCCCCTGCTATCGGCGGCGCCGACCTGCCTGGGGCATCTGGCACAAAGCATCGGCGATACTGCATTCTTGAGCATCAGGCATAGACTGGATTCGATTTGTATCGCCCGCCAGACAGGCCATCATCCTATCCAGGTCTTGTCCATTGATGTCGGTGCACGACGACCGCTAGGCGCGGGTGTCTCGGGCGTGGCCATCCTTTCCTGCCTGTCTCAAGATGAGCTGCGGCAAATCATTGTTGCCAATGCCAAACGCCTGGCGCAGAGTTCACTGACACCAGAGCAACTGATGGACAGAGTGCAATTGGCCAAAGAACTGGGCTATGCCTATGTCCAAAATGGCGTGATGTCCGGTACCAGCGCCGTTGCGGTCCCGGTTGTCAATGCAGCGGGGCAAGCCCAGGCAGCGTTGACCATCACCGCAATGTCAAATCGGCTCGATACATCACGCCTGTCATATGTTGTGGAACAGATGAAAGAGCAGGCCGAGCAACTGAGCCGTCATGCGGATATAAACCGAAATTAATCTGCCTTTTTGATCGCCTCTTCCAGCATATCCAGTCTGTCCTGCCCCCAAAACAGTTCATTCTGAAAGACATAGGAAGGAGACCCGAATACGCCGCTGCCGACAGCTTCGTCGGTATATTGCCGGTAGAGAGAAACGATCTGCGGCGCGTTTGCCTGGTTCACTAACGCTTGTCCATCCAGCCCTTGCTTGTTCGCAATATCAATCAGGGTTATGTCGGATGAAATATCCTGATCTTCGCACCATTGGGCACGAAGAATGGATTTATACAGCTGCGCTATATCGATCCCGTTCTGGCTTGCCGCGATAGCCATGCATGAGGCCAGATCTGCGTTCGGGCACATATACCTGGGCTGCAGGTTAATGTTGATGTCCAATTTTCTGCACCATCGCTTCAATTCAGCGATGCGATAGGCCTGACGCTCTGACGAGCGTTGATGCAGGAGCATCCCGCCCGTCCTGGCGTAAACATCAGGCAGATCCACGGGTTTGTAGTTAATTGCCACATCATATTTTGCCGCTATGCCTTGCAGGCGATCAGCACCCAAATAGGCCCAATCGGAGTTCAGCCAAAAATAGTAGTCTACGGTTCTGCCGTTCATGACCGGGCCTCTTGAATTCTAGTTGGCGTCGCAAACTTGGCGGGACCATGCATGTAGAATGAGCTGATAATGGCAATAACACCCAAACCGCTTAAGTACCACACGATATAACGGGGATTGCCATCACCGTAAGCAAGCAGTGACGTTGCGATCAGTGGAGCCAGACCGCCGCCGATGGCGCCAGACACCTGGACCGCAATCGATATACCGCTGTATCTCACCTCTGGCGGGAACTGTGCAGAGAAAAGACTTCCTTCTGGACCATACAGGCAGGCATAGACCAAGCCGATGGCAATGATCATCGCCATATTGATTGAGGCGACGCTCAGGCTGCCGAGCATGGAAAAAAACAAGGATGAAAACAGCAATATGCCGACAGAACCGGCCATGAATACCCATTTAAAACTCAGGCGGTCGCCAAGAATACCAAACAGCGGCATGGTAAACAGTGCGACCAATGCGCCCCAGATAGTGGCATCCAACATTACCATCCGGTCAATACCAAGAGTATTGGTGGCATAGGCCAGCGCAAAGGTAACCACGGTATAGAACCAGGTTACTTCGGCAAGGCGTCCGCCCACAACCACAAGCACTTCTTTCGGATATTTCTTCAGGACGATCATGGCCGGCATCTCGACCTTTTCGCCTGTCTTTTCCATGCGCTCGAAATCCGGTGATTCTGCAACTTTAACGCGGATGAACCAGCCCACCAGCAACAGCAAAACGCTTGCCAGGAAAGGAATTCTCCAGCCCCAGGCTAGCATGTCCTCGTTGGGCAATGCCGCCACTGCACCCATAGCCAAAGAGGAAAGAATCAAACCCGGCGCAACTCCCGCTTGGGGCAGGCTGCCAAAAAATCCTTTTTTGCCTTCAGGAGCATGTTCCACCGCCATCAATACAGCGCCGCCCCATTCCCCGCCCACGGCGATGCCCTGGACAAATCGCATGAGCACCAGCAATACCGCACCCCAGTAACCGATAGATTCATACGAAGGAATGAGCCCGATCAAGATCGTCGGAATCCCCATCATGAATAATGTGATGAGCAACATGGACTTTCGGCCGATCCTGTCACCGAAATGGCCGAAGATGACGCCCCCCAGCGGTCGGGCAAAGAATCCCACCGAATAGGTGGCAAACGCCGCCAGCGTCCCCGTCAATGGGTCGAAAGAAGGAAAAAATATCGTATTGAAAACCAGTGCTGCGGCTGTTCCGTATAAGAAAAAGTCGTACCACTCAATGGTTGTCCCCATCATGCTTGCCAAGCCTGCCGTCACATATTGCGAGCGCGAACGGACAGGCCCGGATGTCGTATTATTCGCCATCCTGGTTCCTTTTAATAATAATCAGTTTTATTGTCTATTTAACGTGTCAGAAAACTACTTCAGATCAAGCGCAGCAATACCATGCGTCTGCCTGCACCAGTAATTGAACGTGGCCTTTACGATTGATGTCTTGAGCAGATAATCGTGGGCTTCAGCGGCAAGCTTGTCGTCCACGGGGGTCAGATTGCCAAATGCCTGCGCGCGAATCTGCATACGCGCAGCACGTTCAAGATAAACCGACAGATAGGTCGCCTCTTCACAGGTGGTGCCCGCTGTCAAATACCCATGATGTGCCAGGATAATTGCTTTTTTTTCTCCCAGCGCCTCCGAAATAATCACGCCTTCGTCATCAGCAATCGGTACACCGGGCCATTCACCCAGAAATGCACAATCGTTATGCAAGGGTGTCATATCCATTTGAGAGATCACCAATGGCTGACGCGCGGCGGCCAGGGCTGATGCCCAGGGCGAATGGGTATGAATAATGCAATTGACATCGGGACGGGCGTCATAGACCCAAAGATGAAAACGCGTCGCTGGGTTGGCCATCCCTTCCCCGGTCAACGTATTCAAGTCGCGATCAACTTCGATGAAATCTTCAGGTTTCGCTTCATCAAAACCCAGGCCAAAGCGCAGGGTCCAATAAGCGCCCGGGCGCTCCGATCTTACGCTGATCTGCCCTGCCAGGCCCGCTTCCTGTTCCGTCATGGCCAGGATTCGACAGGCGTAGGCCATGGTCTCTTTTGTGTCTCGCTCTACAATTTGCAAGTGCTTTGACATCTCCTGGGTTGCACGTTTATCAAAATAGGATTTTTCTCTTAATGGTGCATTCATGCTGTGGCCTCCTGTACATGATCTGTTTGTAGATGAACTGTTAAGGTTCTATGACAGATTCTATTGGTCCACATCAAATATAGCTATAAAGCAAACTTCATAGCTGCTATTCCTTCTGCTCTTTCATGGTTTG
This sequence comes from Advenella sp., assembly GCA_050742695.1. Taxonomy (GTDB): domain Bacteria; phylum Pseudomonadota; class Gammaproteobacteria; order Burkholderiales; family Burkholderiaceae_B; genus Advenella. The sequence goes on from JBOIGK010000501.1 coordinate 18,083, forward strand.
CGACAGTTGTATGATGCATTGCTCCAGGGCAATGGCCAGAGCACTAAGCGGTTTGTCGTGATGCTTGATCAACACCATTCTTCGCCGCAATAAGGGACGGTCTATTTTCACCTTCCTCAAACCATAATCAGCCAGTATTTTTGCCGGAATTCTGGATGGCAGAATGCAATCGCCAACCCCTGAAGAAACAAGTTTCAACATCGCATCCACCGTTTCGGCCTCAGTAACAAAATGAGGCTGCAGGCCGCCACTATGTATCATCTTGCGCAGAGCATAGTGTGGAGGAAATCCAACCAGTTGAAGGGATGCCGACATCAGGTCCTGAGGGCCGATCAACGCGCTGTCCTGCTTTACAACCAGTGCCATGTCTTCTTCAAACAAGGCAGTAGAATCGAGCACATCAGAATTGACTGCCGAATCGTATACTAGCCCTAGCTCTGCATTACCGTGTTCAACCAGCGTCACGACCTCCGGCGAGCTTCGCCCCATCAGTGACAGATTGACATGCGGCCGATTGCTGACAAAAGTGGCGATGCAATCTGCCGTGAAATAATAGCTAAGCGTATGCACAGCCGCCAGCCGGACCGTGCCCTGGGTTACGCCTTGCTTGCGAACTTGATCCATCGCCCGGTCTATTTCCAGGAAGGCGGGCTTGACTGCATCATAGAGGATCTCCCCGGCTTCAGTCAGCTTTAAGCCCCGCCCCGTCCTGACGAACAAGCGCTGGTCTACGTGGGCCTCAAGCAGCGCCAGTTGTTTACTAAGCCCGGACTGGGTCTGATCCAGCACCGTTGCTGCCTTTGACAGGGAGCCCAAATCGGCAATAGAAACAAAACAACGCAATCGGCGGTCTGCTGAATCTAAAGACATATTATTCCCTCGAACAAAAATTGAATGAGCACCTTGATTTATTGACTCCAGCGTATTCCTTAATACGCACGCCCGGGCATAAACCTATACTTGCGCCGATGATCAGATGAAGTTTTGTCTGAACCGAGCATCGCAGCGTCGAAGCTGCTCGATATTAACCGGGAATACGGCAATCCGATTGGTTTACCAGGTCAGTTTGGCCGAACCAAATAAGCAACGACGATTCTTTTAAGCGGGTAGCTTACGGCAATTGAGCACCAATCGCAGGGTTCAACCCATTGGCAAATACTCAACGGCCATGTCCAACGCAGTGATTAGCTGCTCAATATCACGACATACGATTGGCCAGCGCTCCAGCTATCTGTTAGTGCAATTAGTCAAAATTTTCAGCTTCAGGATTACAACGCATATATTGAGGCGAGACAATAACGGATGCGATTTAACGTCGCATGCGTACGATTCATTTCCATGTTTCAAGCCCCCCTTCTATGACATTTGCTATTGTTATTTCAGTTCTTATCGGCGCAGGCATTATCGCCTATATTGTTTATCAATTTATCCGTGACCATAAAATTCTGTCACAGGGCGCAGAGGTCCGGGCCTTGGCTGAGGACGTTCGCTACATAAGTTCCAATGATGGCGGAACTACCACCATAACATGGTGATGTTCATGAATACACGAATCATTAATGGTCCATTCCGGTACCTTGAGCATAGACCTGCGCACCATAATCGAGCCTATCGCTTCCCAAATGTGCGATATCCCCCTGTATGAACAGGAAAAAGCTGGCACAAGATTTGCTCATAATCATATGTATGGTCAATTGCAACAACTTGGGAGCGAAAAATGGATATGCCTTTCTCAACGGAATTTCGGCCCATAGTAGCTCACACCCCACTTAAAGGGGTCCTGGCCTTCAGGCAAATGTTCGGCACTGAAGGCATATCCAGTCTGTTTGAATTCGAATGCGAACTGGTTGCTGAATCCTACAGCCTTGATTTGCAGCAGTTGCTGGGCAAGTCGCTCACGATAGAAATCGAGTCTGCTTCCGGATCAAGGTTTCTGGATGGGCAAATCACAAAGTGCAATATGGTGGGCAGACAAAACAATAGCTCACGGTATTACATCTATCGGGCAACCGTGCGCCCTTGGTTGTGGTACCTGACCCAGACGTCCGATTACAAAATTTTTCAGCAAAAAACCATTCCCGACGTGATCCGCGAAGTGCTGGGCGACTACGATTTCCCGTTTGAAATCAAGCTTGGCGGCACATATCGTAACTGGGAATACTGCGTCCAGTACCAGGAAACGGATTTTGCCTTTATCAGCCGCCTGATGGAGCACGAGGGTATTTATTATTACTTTGAACATCAGAAAGGATCGCATACGCTGGTTATTACAGATGACATCGCAACGCACAAGGCTCATACAGGCTATGCCACGGTGCCCTATTATGGGCCTGACCGCCATGCGCATCCACAAGAAGAATATGTCGCTGCGTGGGAGATTGAAGCGCAAATTACCCCGGATGGCTACGCTACGACCGATTACGATTTCACCAAGCCACGCGCCCGTCTGGGTGCCGTATCCCGTAATTCCGGAGGGTCACAGTCGGGAAATCTGGAAATTTTCGAATGGCAGGGTGGCTACCAGGAGCCCGACCACGGTGAGCAATATTCACGCATCCGCCTTGAAGAACTGCAAAGCGTACGCGAGCGCATTGGCGGCAGAACCAATGCACGCGGCATTGCCCCCGGGCATACGTTCAGTTTAAAGAATCATCCGCGCCAAAGTGAAAATCGCGAGCACCTGGTTGTCAGCGTCACCTATCGCATGAGTGTTGCCGGCTATGCGACCGGAACCGGCATGGAAGATTTCTTTGAAGAAACCTTTTCTGCGCTACCGACTACCTTGCAGTATCGCGCCGCACGTCTTACTCCCGTACCTCACACGTACGGCCCGCAGACAGCGCGCGTTGTGGGTCCGGCAGGAGAACAACTCTGGACCGACCAGTATGGCCGCATCAAGGTGCAATTTCACTGGGATCGCTACGGCAAGAAGAATGAAAACAGCTCTTGTTGGGTTCGTGTGTCCAGCCCCTGGGCAGGCGGGGGTTTTGGCGGCCTGCAACTGCCGCGCATCAATGATGAAGTCGTGGTCGATTTCATCGGCGGTTGCCCGGATCGCCCGATCGTACTAGGCAGGGTGTACAACGCCAACAACATGCCTCCGGTGGATCTCCCGGCGAATGCTTCACAAAGCGGTTTTCGCAGCCAATCGGTGCATGGCGACCCGTCGATGGCCAACTGGTTGCTGTTCGAAGACAAGCTGGGCGCCGAGATGGCTCACATGAAAGCCCAGCTGAACATGTTGCTTGAAATAAACAACGACTGTGACCATCACATTGGCAATAACCATAAAACGACGGTGGGTGGCTGCCAGCACGTCACCGTCCAGCAGGAAACGCATATTACACGCCAGGGCGTAACGAATGAACAGCTTAACGCAGCCGTACGTCGTGAAATCAATGCCAATTACGACACCATTATTAATGGTGTGCTGGCTTCGGAGCATACAGGCAATTTGATCGATAAACGCACGGGTGAAGTCGTAAAGAATCAGATTGGTTCGATTTCCGATACGGTCGAAGGCAATATCCTGCGTGAACTGACCGGCAACAAGACTTCGTCTCAAACCGGGGACCTGACGTCCACGATCAATGGAATGATCGATGAAAAGCTGACCGGCAATCACAACCGGGTCGTCACTGGAGATACAACCACCACCTATAACGGCAGCACAACGACCACGACTAACGGCGATCGCACCGGAACGGTCCATGGAGTAACCAGGGATACAGTATTCGGCCTGCGCCAAACGTATACCGTTGGCCCCTCAATTACTGCAGCGATCGCCGCAGTGAGCGCATACGGCATTAATGCCACTATAACCGGGGTCAATGTTGCCGCGCACGGGCTTACCGGCATCCTGGCCGGCTATGACTGGAAAACTGCCGCAATAGGGTCCCGGGTCACAGGGATAGATGCAGATCTCGCCGGCTCGAAGACTAGCATCAAAGGGATTTTAAGCAGTATTAAAGCCGTTGAAAATGATGTCGGTATGGTACAAAACGATGTCATTGCAACCAAGCAGGAAATCGGCGGACTGGATAACAAGCTCAAAGGTGCACGCCTGCGTATTGGCGGTATGACTGTTCGCGGCACGGGCCTGGACCTCACCGCGTGATATCGCATGATTAAATTGACGCCCCGTCGCCAGAGCCGGTGGCAGGTACTGTTCGTCGGGTTCTGCCAGATGCTCCCGTTGATATTTGGTATTCCCTTGCTCGTAATGGGCCTCATCTATCTGTATAAGGGTGAACTTGTCGGTTCAATGTTGATTCTGGCCGGTGCGCTGCTGACCCTGCTCGTCTTTTTCATCGGGGTGCTTCCTCAACTGCGAATAGACCTGCGAGCGCGCCGCCTGCGCAATACAGGGGATCCGGCACAGGGCGAAATCGTACACAGTGAGTTTTCAGGGACACTGATCAACAACCTGCCTCAGTATCGCCTGCAAATACGCTATGTCCATCCGAGGACCGGCCAGGAACATATAGCCAGGACACTGCAGGTAGTGGATTATTCCGCTGCACTTTGCCTGACGCCAGGCAGAAGCGTCCCGTTAAGGGTCGGTCGAGACCGACCTGACCATATCGCCATCGAGTAAACCGGGATTTGTCCAATTATGAAGATAATAAAGCCCTTCTATCTGGGAACACTGACGCGTCCCTTCTCTATGCACCGGCAGCATCGCCTGGGCGTGGCGGTTTTCGTTGTCGCCGATTACAGTCGTAATGAGGATCATC